>JBMDXL010000085.1:0-1595 GCA_048594465.1 Microlunatus sp.
CCCGACGAGGTCGTCGAGAAGCTCACCGACGCGCTGGCGGTCGCGCTGGCCGACCAGAACGTCATCGACCAGATGGCCGACCTGGGCACCACCCCGGTGGCCGAGGACCAGGCGACGCCCGACGCCCACACGGCCAAGCTCGAGGAGCAGATCGACCTGTGGACGCCGATCATCGAGGAAGCCGGGATCACCGGCGAATGAGCACGACGCCTGCGGCGCCCGGCGACCACGCCGGGCGCCTCGGCGGGCGGTCCGGGCCGTCCCTGCCTGACCTGATGGCGGGTGCCACCTTCGTCGTGCTGGGCCTCGCCTTCGCGATCGGCGGGTCGCAGTACGACGTGGGCACGGCGTTGCGGATGGGCTCCGGCTACGTCCCGATCGTGCTCGGCGGCATCCTCACCGTGCTGGGGCTGGTCATCGTGGCCGCGTCGTTCCGCGGCGTCGACCCGACGGTCGCCAACGCCGACCGCGGCCCCATCCCCTGGCAGCGGATGGGCCTGCTCGTCGGCGCCATCCTGTTCTTCGGGTTCACCGTGGGCGGCCTGGGCCTCGGCCCCAGCCTGCTGGTGACGACGTTCCTGGCCGCCCTGGCCGGGCACGGGACCCGGCCCGGCCGGGCCATCGTCATCGCGATCGGCCTCACGGCACTGTGCCTGGTGGTCTTCGTCGGCCTGCTCCAGCTGCGGCTGCCCATCCTCGGCGACTGGCTGGGGGGCTGACGTGGACGGCATCCTGCTGGGGCTGGAGACGGCCCTCCAGCCCTCCAACATCCTCATCTGCCTGCTCGGCGTCACGCTGGGCACCGCGGTGGGGGTGCTGCCGGGCATCGGCCCGACGGCGACGGTCGCCCTGCTGCTGCCGATCACCTTCGAGTTCGACCCGGTCGCCTCGCTGATCATGCTGGCCGGCATCTACTACGGAGCCCAGTACGGCGGCTCCACGACGGCCATCCTGCTCAACCTGCCGGGGGAGTCCTCGGCGGTGGTCACGGCCCTCGACGGCCACCAGATGGCCAAGCAGGGCCGGGCCGGACCCGCCCTGGCGACCGCGGCGCTCGGCTCCTTCTTCGCCGGCACCGTGGCCACCGTGCTGGTGGCGCTATTCGCGCCACCACTGGCCTCGGCGGCCCTCAAGTTCGGGCCGGCGGACTACTTCTCCATCGTGGTCCTGGGCCTGCTCGCCTCCATCGCGCTGGCGAGCGGGTCGGCGATCAAGGCCCTGGCGATGATCGTGCTGGGGCTGCTGCTCGGCACCATCGGACAGGACCAGTTCACCGGCGTCCCGCGCTTCACCTTCGGGATCCGCGAGCTCTACGGCGGGCTGGACTTCGTGTCGCTGGCGGTCGGCCTCTTCGGCCTGGCCGAGATCATCCGCCACCTCGAGCACCGGATCAACCCGAGCCTGGTGACCAGGAGGGTCCAGGGCCTGTGGCTGACCAAGGAGGACTTCCGGCGCATCACCAAGCCGGTCATGCGCGGCACGGCCCTCGGATCGGTGATCGGCGTGCTGCCCTGCTGCGGGCACGTCCTGGACAGCTTCACGACGTACTCGGTGGAGAAGAACCTGTCCAAGGAGCCGAAGAAGTTCGGCACGGG
>JBMDXL010000850.1:0-6577 GCA_048594465.1 Microlunatus sp.
GCACCGCCGACCGGTTCGAGATCGGGTCCATCAGCAAGGGGTTGACCGGGCTACTCTTCGCCGACCTGATCGAGCGGGGTGAGGTGCGGGCCGACACCCGACTCGGCACCCTGCTCCCGGTGTCCGGACCCCTCGCCGACGTGACCCTGAGCCAGCTCGCCACCCACACCTCCGGGCTGCCGGTCCAGCTGCCGACCGTCGGTCAGGCCGGTCGCAACTACTGGGCGACGCTGACCGCCGGCAACCCGTACGACGGTGCGGTGCAGCAGCGGCTGGACGCGCTGACCGACGTAGAGCTTGATGCGCCGCCCGGCACGTACTCCAACCTCGGGTTCGAGCTGCTGGGGGCGGCCCTGGCGGCGGCGGTCGACCGGCCCTACCGTGACCTGCTGCGCGAGCGGGTGCTGGTGCCGAGCGGGATGGTGCAGGCCACCGTCCCGTACGCCGCCGACGAGCTGACGTCGGTCGACCTGCTCGGCCAGACCGCCGGCGGGCGGACGGCCGACCCCTGGCTGGGTCCGGCCCTGGCGCCGGCAGGTGGCGTCCGCGCGGACATCGGCGAGATGGCCGGACTGGCCCAGCGCCTGGTCACGGGGCGGGCGCCCGGGCTGGACGCCCTCACCCCCAAGGTGGACGTCGACGACACCCCGACCGGCTGGGCCTGGATCACCATGCCCTCACCGGTGAGCGACCGGTCCGTCACCTGGCACAACGGCGGCACCGGGGGGTTCACCTCCTTCCTGGGCATCGACCGCGAGCGGCAGACCGCGGTGGTGGTCCTGTCGGCCCGGCAGGAGCAGCCCGACGCCACCACGCTGGCCGGTTTCGCGCTGCTCGAGCGGGTCGGGGACTGCGCATGATCATCAGCGTCGTGGTGTGGCTGCTCGCCGCCCTCGGGGTCGCGGTCTTCGTGGCCCGCTCCTGGTCGCTGCGTCCTCTGGTGGCCCGGACCCGGGGCCAGCTGGTGCGCTCCGGGGTGGACGCGGTCGTCGCCCTGGCCCTGGTCCGGGCGCTGGCGCCACCACCGGGGTTCGGTGCCTGGCTCTGGGTGGCGGCTGCCGTCGCGGTCGGTGTCGGGATCGCCGGTGCCGTCCTCCACGGGCGCTCGGTGCCCCCGGACCGGCGACGTTGGACCACGATCCTGTACGCCGCCGTAGGGCTGGCCCTGGTGGTCGTGCTGGCCTGACCGGGATGACCGGCGACGGACCCTTGCCAAAGCGGGCGGGCGGCCCTTAGGTTATACGTATGCACCTGACCCCCGCCGACCGGAACCGGATCACCGGCTCCTTCACCGTCGTCCGGGAGCCGGACCGGCCGGATGTGGCCGCCCAGTCCGATCCCACCGTGATCGCCACCGTCTCCACCATGCTCTCGGAGATCGAGTCGGGGGGTCTGGAGGCTGTCCGGTCCTACGCCGAGCGGCTCGACGGCTGGACCGGCGGCGTGGACTTCGAGATCAGCCCCGAGCAGGTGGACCGGTTGACGGCCCCGCTGCCCGACGACCTCAAGACCGCCCTCGACGCCGGAGCGGAACGCACCCGCCGGTTCGCGGAGATGCAGCGCGCCCACCTGCACGACTTCGCCGAGGAGGTCGTGCCGGGGGTGGTGTGCGGGCAGAAGTACGTGCCGGTCGGCAACGTCGGGGCCTACCTGCCCGCCGGACGCTTCCCGCTGCTGGCCAGCGCGTTCATGACCGTCGGCGTGGCCCGGGCCGCGGGCGTCCCCAACATCGTGTCCGCCACGCCGCCGAGCCGCGACGGGCAGCCGCACCCGGCGGTCCTCTACTCCGCCCGCGCCTCCGGCGCGGACCGCGTGTTCGCCCTCGGCGGCGTCCAGGCGCTGGCCGCCATGGCCTTCGGTCTGCTGGACGGGGTGGCCTCGGACATGATCGTCGGGGCCGGCAACGCGTACGTCGCCGAGGCCAAGCGCCAGCTGTACGGGAAGGTGGGCATCGACGTGCTCGCCGGTCCGTCGGAGGTGGCGGTGATCGCCGACGAGACGGCGACCGCCACGATGGTGGCCGCCGACCTGCTGGCCCAGGCCGAGCACGGACCCAGCTCGCCCGCCTGCCTGGTCACCACCTCGGCCGAGCTGGCCGCTGCCGTCGAGGTCGAGATCGCCCGACAGCTGGAGGGTCTGGCCACCCGGGAGATCGCCGGTGCGGCCTGGCGGGACTGGGGCTCGATCTACGTCGCGGACTCCCCCAAGACGGCGATCGAGATCATGGACCTGCTCGCTCCCGAGCACCTGGAGATCCTCACCGCCGATCCCGACTTCTACCTGGACAACCTGCGCAACTACGGCTCGCTGTTCCTCGGCGAGTGGTCCACCGTGGCGTACGCGGACAAGGGCATGTCCGGCACCAACCACGTGCTACCCACCGCCCGCGGGGCCCGCTACACCGGTGGTCTGTCGGTCACCGGCTACCTGAAGCAGCTGACCTACCAGCGGGCCACCCGGGAGGCCACGCAGATCCAGGCGGGTCCGGTGGTCACCATCTCCGACTTCGAGGAGATGCCTGGTCACCGGGACAGCGCCCAGCTGCGGTTGGACCTCATCGCCGGCTCCTGACCCATCCCGGAGTCCGGCGGCCCGGCCCGCTCGCCGCTCGCTCTGAATACGTAAGCATGCACGCGCACGCTCCCGCCCCCCACCTAGGAGACCCCCCATGCGCCCCACCCGTACGCTCAAGCTGCTCGCCGTCGCGGCGATGTCGGCGAGTCTGATCACCCTGTCGGCCTGCGGGGCCGGCTCCCGCACCGGTGCGAGCACCGCCACCCAGGTGACGTGCGACTTCGAGAACCCGGCGGAGGCGACCACGGTCAACGTGCTCGCCTACAACTCCTCAGCGGTCGATCCGTTCACCAACACCATGGTGAAGAGCTGCACGCACGACAACGTGACGGTCAAGCACGACCCGATCGACTTCGCCGGTCAGGTCCAGAAGACCACGGCGACGCTGTCGGGCGACAAGGGCTCCTACGACATCCTGGAGACCTACAGCTTCATCATCGGGACCAACGCGGCCGGTCAGAAGCTGCGGCCGCTGGACGACCTGATGACGAAGTACTCCTCGGAGTACGAGCTCGACCAGCTGGACAAGTCGATGCTCGAGGGCATGTCGTACGAGGGCAAGCTCTACGGCGTGCCGATGCAGGCCCAGATGTTCGTGATGGCCTACCGCAAGGACATCTTCGAGAAGAACGGCCTGACCCCACCCACGACGCTGGACGAGATGCTGGCGGCCGCGAAGAAGATCCAGGACTCCGGCGACGTGAAGTACCCGATCGCCCTGCCGTGGCTGGCCACCGGGGACATCTCCACGCAGTACCAGGCCATGATGAACGCCTTCGGCACCGACTTCGTCGACCCGGCCACCAAGAAGGCGCAGTTCGACACCGAGAAGGGTCGCGCCGCCCTGAACGCGATGAAGTCCCTGCAGCCCTACATGGACCCGCAGGTGACCACGTTCGACCAGCCCAAGGTCCAGCAGCAGATGTTCAACGGCACGGCCGCCATGGCGATCATGTTCTCCGGTCGGATGAACGACCTGACCCTGGCGACGAACAGCAAGTACGCCGACCAGTTCGCCTTCGCCGCACCTCCGGCCGTGACCGCCGACGGACCGCTGTTCAGCCGGTTGTCCATCGACGGCTGGTCGATCCCGGTCAACACCCAGGTCGACGAGAACCTGCTGTTCGAGCTGATCGGCTCCTCGGTCAGCGAGGACGCCTCCAAGGCCTCCGTCCCGGCGGCCTTCCCGGCCCGCCAGGGCGTCGTCACCAAGGACAGCTCGCCGTACGCCCAGGCGGCGCTGGACTCGGTCGCCAGGACGACCCCGCCGGTCTCGGCCCCGTACACACCGGACGTGTCCAACGCCGTGATCTCGCTGATCGCCCAGACGGTGCTCGGGAAGGTCTCGGTCGAGGAGGGCTCGAAGCAGATGCAGGCCGCCGCCGACAAGGTGCTGGCCCAGTACTGATCGCCAGTCGGGACGGCGCCACGGTCGGCGCCGTCCAGACGGCGGCGACCAGCCCACCACCACTCGACCCAGGAGGGTTCGATGCGTCGACGTGAGTTCGCACTGCTGGTCGGTCCCAGCATGGTCGTCATGTTCGGGCTGTTGCTGCTGCCGCTGGTCCGCACGGTGCAGTGGAGCTTCCAGGACGTCCAGTACGGCGAGGCCGGTGTGTTCGTCGGTCTGCAGAACTACGTCTCCGCGCTGACCGACGCCCGCTTCGGCCGCGCGGTGGCCTTCACGATCCTGCTCACCGTGGTCGTCACCACCTGCCTGGTCGTGCTCGGCTACGTCATCGCGACCCAGGTGAACCAGCTCGGCCGGCTGCGACCGGTGGTGCTCGGCATCCTGCTCGTCTCCTACGTGCTGCCGAACGTCGTCGGTTCCGCCGCCTTCTCCTGGCTGTTCGACACCAACTTCGGCGGGGTCGTGAACTACCTGCTGTCCGGGATCACCGACACCGAGATCCTGTGGTTCACCGACGTCTGGCCGAACCGCATCATGATCATCCTGGACACCGTCTGGCACCTGCTGCCCTTCAGCATGCTGATCATCCTGGCCGGGCTGCAGGGAGTGCCGGACGAGATCCTCG
Organism: Microlunatus sp.; assembly: GCA_048594465.1. GTDB lineage: Bacteria > Actinomycetota > Actinomycetes > Propionibacteriales > Propionibacteriaceae > Microlunatus. The sequence continues at coordinate 4,611 of JBMDXL010000850.1, forward strand.
AGGCCGCGCGGATCGACGGCGCGAGCCCGCTCAAGGTGCACCTGCACGTGATCATCCCCACCATCCGGGGCGTGCTCTTCTTCGTCACCCTGATCTCGATCATGGACGTGCTGCGGACCTTCGACCAGCTGATCCCACTGGCCCCTCAGGCGGTGGAGATCGGCAACGAGTCGATCATGCTCTACATCTACAACATCGCGTTCCGGGAGGGCAGCGAGGCGCTGGGGCTGGGCAGTGCCATCAGCGTCCTGACCATCCTGCTGATCCTCATCATGCTGACCCCGTTCATCCGGGACACCTTCTCCGAATCGAGGAACGCGCGATGACGACCGTCGAGACCGGGTCCACCGTCAGCCGTGCCCTGGAGGCCACGGAGCCGCGTCGTACGCCGCGGAAGCGCAGGCCGGTGCTGGTGCTGTCGGGCTTGTTCCTCGCCGCGACCTGCGTGCTGATGCTCGCCCCCTTCATCTGGACGGGGATGGCGGTGACGAAACCGACCAGCGTGGCCTTCGCCAATCCGCCGGTGTTCCGCTACACACCGACCCTGCAGGCCTTCGTGGACCTGTGGCAGACCACCTACTTCGCGCAGTACCTGGTCAACACGCTGATCGTGGCGGTGATCTCGACGGTCATCGCGCTGATCATCGGCCTCCCGGCCGCGTACGCGCTGTCCCGGATGCCGGGCTACGTCTCGGCGCTGCTGCTGGTGCTCGCCCTGATCTTCCGGGCGCTGCCGCGCTTCTCCGTGGTGCTGCCGATGTACGACATCAGCCGCGCCCTGGGCATCTACGACACCACGTACGCACTGGCCATCGCCCTGGTGGCCATCAACCAGCCCTTCAGCATCTGGTTGCTGCGGAACTTCTTCGCCGAGATCCCGGCCAGCCTGGACGAGGCGGCGATGATCGACGGCTGCACCCGGATCAGCATGCTGCGCAAGGTGATGATCCCGCTGATGGGTCCCGGCATCCTCACCGCCGGCATCTTCGTCTTCCTGTTCGCGTTCCAGGAGTACCTCACCGCCGCGATCCTGACCGACACGGCCAGCAAGACGGTGCCGGTGTTCATCACCACCCAGCTGGGCCAGACGCTGCCGATGCTCCAGCAGGCCGGTGCCGCCGCCATGCTGCTCACCCTGCCGGTCATCGGGATCGCCTTCATCGCCCAGAAGTACCTGGTGGCCGGTCTGGCGTCCGGCGCCGTCAAGGGGTGAGCGTGGCGGCGTCGGGCGACGAGCCGCTGGTGCTGCTGCCGGGGATGGGCTGCTCGGCCCGGTTGTGGTCCGACCTCGATCTCGGACCGGTGACCACTCCCGGTCTGCACGAGGCTGACCTGCCGTCGCAGGTCGACCGGCTGCTCGACGAGCTCCCCCCGCGCTTCGCGCTGGCCGGGCTGTCGCTGGGCGCGATCGTCGCCATGGCGCTGGTCCGCACCGCCCCGGACCGGGTGACCCGCCTGGCCCTGCTGTCCACCAACCCGTACGCCCCGACCGATCAGCAACGCGCCGGGTGGCGCCGCGAGCGGGAGCGGTTGGCCGCCGGCACCACGCCGCGGGAGATCCAGCGTGATCTGCTCCCGCTGCTGCTGAGCGACGAGAGCGTACGGAACCGGCCGGAGCTCGTCGAGGCGACCGTGACCATGGCCGCCGACGTCGATCTCGACGCCCAGCTGGCGCTGCAGGCCACCCGGGTCGACGAGCGCCCGGGGCTGCGGGAGATCCGTTGCCCGACGCTGGTGCTGGCCGCCCGGGACGACCGGCTCTGTCCCGTCGACCGGCACCGGGAGATCGCCGCCCTGGTCCCGGGTGCCGAGCTGCAGGTCCTGGACCGGACCGCGCACCTCTCCCCGCTGGAGCAGCCGGCCGCCGTCACCGCCGCGCTCCACGCCTGGCTCGACGCCGGCACCTCCCATCCCCGCTGACGCACTCCTCCGTACGCTCACGCACGGGTAGCAACGCCCGCGTGACA
>JBMDXL010000851.1:0-3531 GCA_048594465.1 Microlunatus sp.
CCGCAAGGTCCTCTGCTCGACCAACGCTATCGAGAGCCTGAACGCCCGTTACCGACGCGCGGTCCGGGCTCGTGGGCACTTCCCGAACGAGCAGTCAGCAATGAAGACGCTCTACCTCGTCACGAGAAGCCTGGACCCCAAAGGCACTGGTCAGACACGATGGGCCATGCGCTGGAAGCCGGCGCTGAACGCCTTCGCCATCACCTTCGCCGACCGCATGCCAGCAGCTCAGGACCGCTGAGATGCCAACCGCCACTTACACCGTTCATCGGACAGTCCCGGCCGAGTGCCCGCACCAGCCCGACAGCCGGGACATGTACGGCTGAGCCGGCTCAGTCGGTGCGTTGCTACCGGTCAGGCCGCCAGGCGAAGAGTCGGGTGTGGGTTCACCAGCCCGCGGTGTGGGCGGCGGTGAGGTGGAGAAGTGGTTCGCTGCCGATGGGCAGCGTGACGACATTGCGGGTGTGGGTGTCGTAGCCACGGAGCTGATGGTCGGTGAGGGCGAGCAGCCACCGGCCGTTGGCCGACCAGGCAACCTGCCGGTTCGCGTTCACGTCGGTGCCGGCCCCGGGCAGAACGGTGTCGGATCCGGTGTCGAGGTCAATGACGTGGACCCGTTGAGCTGCCGCGCTGGTGGTGTCTTGGACGGTGATGGCGACGTGAGTGCCGTCTGGACTCAGCAGGGCCTGGGTGTAGTTGAGGGGCTCGAGGCCGATGCCGTTCTCGGCGAGGAAGGGGCGGGCCGCGGCGGGTTTCGTGGTGCGGCGGCTGGTGCGCTGGTCGAGCAGCTGCAGTTGGCACCGCGCGGACTGGGCGCAGTCCCAGACGAGGAGGCGCCTCCCGCCGGCCGCGATCAGGTCGCCGCGGCTGATGAGCGTCAACCGACTCGCGTGGTCTGGTCGGCTCGGGATGAGGTGGTAGATCCCGCCACGGTTGGTCAGCAACAGATCTCCGTAGCCGTCCGCGACGATCGCGTAGGGGGCGGCGGCCTTTGGCGCCACCACAGTCCGTCCGGGGACGGGTCGTCCGTCGAACTCGGCCAGGGCGATCGTGGTCGTCGGCGTCGGGTTCGTTCCACCTTCTGGCTCAACCCACAGTCGGCCGCCCGGTCCCGGGTGCAGGGAGCCGTCGGGGTGAAACTGGTCCGGCAAGGGCGTCGCGGGACGGCCGTCGCGGACGACGACACCCGTCGGGCTCCAGCGAGATTTCACCAGCACCCAGTTTCGGCCTGCGAGGAAGGTGACGTGCTCGGTCAGGTCGGGGGTGGCAGTGCGAGTGACCAGACCGGTGCCGAGGTCGATCCGGTAGATCGCTTCCGCGGTGCGGGCATACACCTGTCCAACGGCTCCTGCCAGGAGCGGGTCACCGGACGGGTGGACGACGACCGGCGTCCCCGAGTCAGCGGCTGATGTCGGCGTCGAGGACGGGATCGACGGTGATGTCGCCGGCGGAGCCCCTGACCACTCATTCGGCGGGCTAGCTGATGCGGGCGGAGCCGCGGCCGGGCCAAGCGCGACCCGCCGAACCAAGACGAGGCCGCCGGTGAAGAACAAAGCTGCAACGACAACCAGCGTGATCCACCACCTGGTCTGCGTCGTCATAAGTGCCCTGGGAAGGCAGTGCCAGTCACCATCGTTCTCCTTCACCTACCGCTCTACGACCTAGTGGCCGGTGCTGGTGTAGTGGCGGATCTGGCTGCGCCAGTAGAGGTAGGCCGCAGCGAACAGGATGACCCCAACCAGCGGAGCCAGTGCGGCCAGCCACGGGAGGGCAAGTTCGCCGGAGCGACCGAGGACCGTCGTGGCCGGAAAGTAGGCGATGAAGGCCAGCGGGAAGACGAAGGTGAGCCCCAGCTGGACGGCCATCGGGAAGATCTTGAGCGGGTAGCCGCCGAGGGTGGACAGCAGCTGGTCGATGGCGCCGGAGATGGCGTAGGTGGCGGTCATCCGGAAGGCGAGCGCGGACGCGGCGAGGTGCATGGCGGCTTCGACCAGGGCTGCGCCGAGCAGGGCCACGGCCAGGTAGGCGACCGTGAGGGGGGTCCAGTGGATGTCGGCGTTGATGGCGCCGACGATGATGAGGGCGATCCCGCCGACGAGGTCGCCGAGGACGGTGAGGGTGAACCGGCGGGTGAGGAGCTGGATCAGGGGGTTCACCGGTCGGGTGAGGTAGCGGTCGAACTCACCTTCGCGGACGACATCGGTGATGCGGCCCATGAGTTGGGCGAAGCCGAAGGTGAAGATGCCGTGAGCGCCGAGGCGGAGTCCGTAGAGCAGGGCGAGCTCAGGCAGGCTCCATCCCCCGATGGTGCCGAACCTGTCGACCACGACCCAGATGAAGGCGAACCCTGCTCCTTGGTAGGCGATGGCACCGATCAGTTCGATGACGAGGTTCGCGCGGTACTGGCCTTGGGCTCGCATCGAGGCTGCTAGCAGGACCCGGTACATGCGGGCTTGGCGGCGGAGGCGGGTGACCATGGGCTCAGCCGCCCTGGACGACGATGCGGGTGAGGATGCGGCGCCACGACAGCCGCAGTGCGACCGCCAGCAGGATCGCCCAGCCGGCCGCGATGCCGAGCGCTTGCCACAGCCCGGGGCCGGTGAGGACGCCGAGGTAGATGGCGACCGGACTGAAGGTGGTGGCTTGGAAGGGGAACAGGCCGGCGAGGATGCGGAGCCAGTCGGGCATGAACCACAGCGGCACCAACGACCCGGACAGGAACCGGGAGACCAGGCTGAACGACAGGTAGATGCCGGTCACCTCGAGAGACCAGAACGACGTCATGTCGAGCAGCAAGGTCAGCTGGACCGAGATCACGACGGCGAGCAGCAGCGACACCAGATACCCGACCAGGGCCGCCGGGGAGGCTGGTGCGGCGATACCGCCCAGGATGGCGGCGACGAGCACGGCGGCGAACACGAACGGGAGGCTGCCGACGATGGCCCCCACCTGCCCCATTGTGGTCTGCCACAGCAGCCCCAGGGGTCGGGCGAGGTCGCTGGCGATCCGGCCTTCACGGACACGTTGCTGCAGGGAGTAGATCCCCCACGGGTTCAACGCCCAGAACTGCACCGTGGACAACGTCACGTAGGCCAGCTGCACTTGCAGCGGGATCTGTCCTGCCTGCCCTGACCCTTCCATCGCCGTCTGGTCGGCGTAGACCGCGGTCCACACCATCTGCAGTGTGAAGATCTGCACCAGCACCACGACGGTGGTGATGACCAGCCCGACCCGGTAGGTCCACAGGCTGCGGCCCGCCATGGTGGCGATCGCGATGCTGGCACGCAGCCGTGATCTCCACCAGGCGGGTCGGCTGGTCTGGCTGGCAGCCGGAGTGACGGTCATGTCGGTCCGGAGGCGTCGCCGGCGGCGTAGATGTGCCGCAGCACACCCTCGAGGTCGGGGTCGACGATCGACAGGTCAGAGACCTGATAGTCCGAGAGCACCTGGCCGATCACGGTGGCGACGGGCATCTGGTCGGGGTTGAACCGGAGCCACACCTTGCCGTCTTCGACCCGCGCCGGGTGCGTG
>JBMDXL010000852.1:0-2427 GCA_048594465.1 Microlunatus sp.
CCTCTACGCCAAGTACGCCCACTCCCTCATCTGACAGGCCGACGACAACCAGATCCCCGATGACGCCGACGATGCCGTCGACTGGGAGCGAGAGCTCGTCATTGTGGACTCCGCGACCGTCCCCGGCGCTGACCAGGCCGAGGCGGCCGCCGCCATCGCCGGCTACACGATCATGAACGACGTCTCCATGCGGGACTGGCAGTTCCGCACCCGGGAATGGCTGCAGGGCAAGAGCTTCGGCAACACCACCCCGGTCGGCCCGGTGCTGGTCACCGCCGACGAGTGGCAGCCCGGCCCAGCCATCCGCACGCTGGTCGACGGCGAGCTCATGCAGCAGGCATCCACCGGCGACCTGGTCTTCGACCCCGCCCACCTGGTCTCCTACGTCTCGCAGATGATTACCCTGCGCCCCGGCGACGTCATCGCCACCGGCACCCCCGGCGGCGTCGGTCACGCCCGCAAGCCCCCGCGCTACCTCGCCCCCGGCAGCACCGTCCGGGTCGAGATCGACGGGATCGGCGCCTTGGAGAACGTCTGCGTCGCCGTCGACGCCCAGGGTCGACGCGCGATGACGGTGGGGGAGAGCGGTCATGGTCGCGCGCACTGACCTGGTCACCGACCCGGCGGTCACGGCCGACCTGGTGCTGGCCCGCCGGGGCACCGCCTACTTCTCCCGCAAGCTGAACGAGCTGACCGACGACGAGTACGACGCCCCGTCGCTGCTGCCGGGGTGGTCGCGCCGGCATGTCATCGCGCACGTCGGCTACAACGCGCGGGCGTTGACCCGGCTGGTCGAGTGGGCCGGCACTGGCGTGCCGAACCCGATGTATCCCTCGCCGCAGGCCCGGGTGGAGGAGATCGACTACGGCGCGACGCTGTCGCCGATCGCCCTGCGCAACCTGCACCACCACGCGCTGGTGACCCTCAGCGTGCACTGGCGGGATCTGCCGGCCGGCCGGTGGGAGCATCCGGTGGTGACGGGAGCCGGCCGCACCGTTCCGGTCTCGGTCACGCCCTGGCTCCGGTCCCGCGAGGTATGGCTGCACGCGATCGATCTCGACAACGGAGCCGCCTTTGCCGACCTGCCGCCCGAGTTCTGTGACCGCCTGCTGGTGGACGTCGTCACGTCCTGGCAGCATTCCGGCGCCGCGAAGGACCTGGTCCTGGTCCCCACAGACCGTGCAGTCGCAGGGATGCCGGTGGGCGTTCCCGCCGTCGGTCCGGTCGTGACGATCAAGGGCACGGTGGCCGAATTGGCCCGTTGGGCGTCTGGTCGGGGGACCGATCCGGGTTGCGGACCGATCAGCGACGCGGGCACCATTTCGATGCCGCCGAGATGGCTGTAACCACCGGACGTACCCATAGCGGCGAGTTGCCAAACAAGATCACGATCTCTCATCGGGATCACGGAAAACTCTCGTCACGGCCTCACCCAGGCCCTACGCTCCCTGCCATCGATCGCGACCGTCCGACCGGCGTCGTCGGCATCGGCGACGCGAACGGCGTCCGGGAGCAGCCATGACCGCGACCACCACGACGGCCCAGCCGGAACTCAAGCGGGTCATGGGACCGAAGCTGCTACTGCTCTTCATCGTCGGCGACATCCTCGGCACCGGCGTCTATGCGCTCACCGGGGACGTCGCCGGCGAGGTCGGCGGAGCCGCCTGGCTCCCGTTCCTCGTCGCTTTCGCCGTCGCCACCGTCACCGCGTTCTCGTACCTGGAGCTGGTCACGAAGTACCCGCAGGCGGCGGGGGCGGCGCTGTACGTGCACCGCGCGTTCGGGGTGCAGTTCTTCACCTTCATGATCGCGTTCGTGGTGATGTGTTCGGGCATCACCTCGGCCTCGACCGCCTCCCGGGCGTTCGCCTCGAACATGGCCAAGGGCTTCGGGTGGGACGACGGACCGCTGCTCATCGTCGGTATCGCGCTGCTGTTCATGCTGCTCGTCGCGGCGGTCAACTACCGCGGCGTCGGCGAGAGCGTGAAGGCCAACGTGGTTCTCACCCTCATCGAACTGTCCGGACTGCTGCTGGTGATCATGGTCGGATTCCTGGCCCTGTTCGGCGGCGACGCCGACTGGTCCCGGGTGATCGCCTTCGACACCCCGCAGGACAAGAGCGTGTTCCTGGCGGTGACCACGGCGACGTCGCTCGCCTTCTTCGCCATGGTCGGGTTCGAGGACTCGGTCAACATGGCCGAGGAGACCAAGGACCCGGTCAAGTGCTTCCCCAAGATGATGCTCACCGGCCTGGGCATCACCGGCGTCATCTACGTGCTGGTCTCGGTCGTGGCGGTCGCCCTGGTGCCGGTGGGGGACCTGGCGTCCAGTGACACCCCGCTGGTCCTGGTCGTCCAGGCCGGTGCCCCGGACCTGCCGATCGGGACCCTGCTGCCGTTCATCTCCATGTTCGCGGTGGCCAACTCG
>JBMDXL010000853.1:0-3878 GCA_048594465.1 Microlunatus sp.
CCGGTCCATCCGCACCTCCCGTCCCTGCTTGGCCCCGGTCTCGTGCACGACCGCGAACCGCAGGCCGCCCAGCGTCGCGGTCACCACCTCGCCCAGCCGTTCGTGCAGCTCGGCACCGTCGTTGTTGCCGGCCACGCCGATCAGCCGCCGGGACCGTTCCTGGATCTGGTCGAGCAGGGCGGGGACCACCCAGTCGCCGGCGTGCACCACGACGTCGGCCGCCTCGATGTCGGCCCACAGCTGCGGCGGGAGTTCGCGGGCCCGCTTCGGCACGTGGGTGTCGGACAGCAGCAGGACGTTCATGGCCCCAGTCTGCGATGTGGTGGTCGATGTCCGCCGCACCCCGGGACCGTCCTCGCCCCGGGACGTGTCAGGGTGTGCGCATGAGTTCGTGGACCGTGGACGCCATCCTCTTCGACCTGGACGGCACGCTCGTCGATTCGTCCGGCAGTGTGCAGCGCAGCTGGCGGGCGCTCGCCGACCGCATCGGGATGCCGTGGGAGAAGATCGAACCGCGGATCCACGGCACCCCGGTCCCGCAGGTGCTGGCCGACCTCGCGCCCGAGCTGACGCCCGAGGAGGTCGCCGACCATCACGCGTTCATGTCCGAGGTTGAATCCACCGACATCGACGGGGTCACCGCCCAGCCCGGTGCCGTCGCCGCCCTGGCCACGCTGCCCCGGGACCGGGTCGCCATCGTCACCAGCGGCAGCGTGCGCCTGTCGTCCGCCCGGATCGCCGCAGCCGGACTGGAACGCCCGGACGTCGTCGTCACCGCCGACGAGGTCGAGCTGGGCAAACCCGACCCGGCGCTCTTCCGTCTCGGTGCGCAGCGTCTCGGCTTCGCGCCCGAACGCTGCCTGGCCGTCGAGGACGCGCCGGCCGGCGTGATCTCCGCCCGCACCGCCGGGTGCATCGTCGTCGGGGTCCTCACCACGCACCGGGAACTGGACGCCCCGACCGTGACCTCCTTCGACCAGATCACCTTCCGACCCATCGACGGGGGAGCGGGCGGTATCGAGGTGACCATCCCGGACTGACCGGGCCACCGGCCTGCGGTCGGAGCTTCGGAACGAGGGGTGGGTGGTCGCGGCTGCGGCCCCCACCCTTTGTCGTTTCCAGGGTCTTGCGATGGAGCTCGCCTCGCCCTAACCTCACTACTTAGTTAGTGAGGTGGGGAGCTTGATCCAGTACCGCATCGATCGACGGTCGGGGGTGTCGACATACATGCAGATCGTTCACCAGACCAGGCAGGCGCTCCGGACGGGATTGCTGGTCCCGGGCGACAAGTTGCCCACCAGTAGGGAAGTCGTCGGGATGACGCAGATCAACCCGAACACCGTCCTCAAGGCGTACCGCCAACTGGAGGCCGAGGGACTCGTCCAGGGGCGGGCCGGGTCCGGCACCTACGTCACCCAATCCCTGCACCATCCGGACGTCGGTCCGGACAGTCCGCTGGCCCGGGAGCTGCGGGTCTGGGTGGACCAGGCTCACGACGCCGGGTTGCAACGGGCCGACATCGAGGCGCTGATCAAAGCCGTGCTGGACGACGACGGAAGTGGGACGTCATGACCGACCGCGAAGGTGTCGCCCTCGAGACCGCCGGTCTGGCCAGACGTTTCCGGCGGACCTGGGCGCTGCGCGACTGCGACCTCCGCATTCCCGCCGGAGTCACCTGTGCCTTGGTCGGCCCCAACGGAGCGGGCAAAAGCACCCTGATGATGCTGGCCGCCGGGTTGATCGCCCCCACAGCCGGGTCGATCCGCATCTTCGGCCGCACCGTCGAACCGGGACGACCACAGCCTGACCTGGCCTTCCTGTCTCAGCAGCGGCCGCTGTTCCCCCACTTCTCGATCGCGGAAACCCTGCGGTTCGGCCGGACCACCAACCTCCGCTGGGACCAGGAGTACGCGCAGGAGCTCATCGCCCAGGCCGGTTTGGGGCTTGACGATCGGGTCGGCCGACTCTCGGTGGGGCAGCGGGCCCGGGTGGCTTTGACCCTGGTGCTGGCCCGCCGGCCGGCCCTGCTGGTCCTGGACGAACCGTTCGCGGCGCTGGACCCGCTGGCCCGCTCCCACGTCATGACGACCGTGCTGCGGGAAGCCGCCGCCACCGGGATGACGACGGTGCTGTCGTCCCACGTGATCAGCGAGATCGACGACCTCTGCGACCATCTCGTGCTGCTCACGGGTGGGCGGGTCAGGTTGTCCGGGCCGGTCGACGAGCTGCTGGACCGGCATCGGGTGGTCACCGGGCCGAGTGCCGAGCAGGACACGCTGAGGGGTCGCGTCGTGCACGCCACCACGGTCGGCCGGCAGACGACCGCTCTCCTGGCGGATGCCGCCGGCGAAGAGACACGGTCGGTGGCCTCGGACCGCTGGGGCATCGGTGTGCCCACTCTCGACGAGGTCGTCCTGGCCTACCTCCGCCAGGACGAGGACAACGCCCAGCGGGAGCGCGACGACTGGGAGGTGCGCGCGTGACCACCCTTGGCCCGACCGACCGGGAACACCGTCCGTCGCCGTCCATCCGAAGGCGACCGTCGCCGGTGCCGATGATCTTTCGAATGCATCGGGCCGCGATCGCCGGAACGGTGCTGACCGTCGGGGCTTTCGCCGGAGTGCTGGCCATCCTGCGGTACCTGGCGTCCGCGGCCCTTCAGGGCGCTCCGTTCGAGGAGGTGTGCCCGGGGTGGGCGGGATCCTGCGTGGAGAACGGCATGTGGTGGTGGGAGCGGGGTCAGGTGCTGCCCGGGCTGACCATTGCGCTACTCGCGCTGCCGACCGTGACCGGCTGCCTCGTGGGAGCAGGGGTCTTCGCCCGCGATCAGGAGCGCGGCACCGACATCCTCCTGCAGACCCAGGGTCTGTCCGCTCGGCGCTGGTGGGTCGCCCGGATGCTGGTGATCGCCGCCCCGGTCGCGCTGCTCTTCGCTGCGCTCGGCGCACTGGCCCGGTCCACGTTCGATGCCGCGTTCGAGTCGATGTCCGAACCGATGCGCACCCCCGGCTTCGAGATCACCGGGCCGGTCCTGGCCGGCTACTTCCTGCTCGCCCTCGGGCTCACCGCCGCCGCCGGAGCGTGGACCCACCACACTCCGGCGGCCATCACCCTGGGCCTCGTCGGGACAGCCGCAGTCGTGCTGGCCGTCGGCACCTGGGTCCGCCCGCACTACCAGGCGCCCCTGACGACCTCGGTGCCGATCACTGTGGCCGAGACGTGGTCCGCAGACCGGCCGATGCCGCCGGACTGGATCCTCGACGACGTGTACGTCGACCCCCGGGGAGGGTTGCTGACCGCCAGCCAGATCACCTGCGACGGGCAGACCTCCGCCGACTGGCAGCGGTGCTTCGCCGACCAGGTGGCCGCACAGCGGCTGGTGTATCAGCCGGCCGACCGATGGCTGCGGTTCCAGCTGACCGAGCTGGCGGTGATGACGATGCTCGGGCTGGGGGCCGCGGTGGTGGGTTTCCGCCGCTCACGGGGATCGGCGCGATGAATAGCGAGCTGGCCACCGGATCGAGCCGCGGCGCCCGTTCGTCCTCTTCCCCCTCGGCCTGGTGGACGGTGTGGCGGCGGCAGCGGGGGGCGGTGGGAGTCACGACGGCCGGCGTCGTGACGCTGGCTGTCGTGGCGGTGTGGATCGAAGGGGCGAGCCGTTGGAACGCTGACGCCGACCGTGCCAGGTCATCGGAACCGGTGGGTGGTGACTACCACTTCACCGCTTTCGCGGCAGGAGTTCTGCTGTTGGTGCTGCTCCTGGCGCCGACCCTGGCCGGAGCCGTGATGGGCGCACGGGCCTGGGCCCACGAGCTCGAGACCGGGACCGCTCTGACTCTTTTCGGGCAAGGAGTGCAGCGGACGCAATGGTGGACGGC
>JBMDXL010000854.1:0-2988 GCA_048594465.1 Microlunatus sp.
CTCTGCGATGCTGTTCACGGATGCCAATGTGACCCAACTCGGTCTCCTTCCGCAGGGCCAGCCGGAGCGGAAGTCGCGCGTGGTCGGGATGGTGCACCAGCACGACGAAGAGGGTTTCGGCGGCTGCACCAACATCGGCGAGTGCACGGCGGTGTGCCCCAAGGGGATCCCGCTGGAGACCATCTCGCGGCTCAACCGCGACCTGCTCGGCGCCCTGCTCAACCCGCAGAACTGAGCACCACCGCCGGCCCGGGCGACCGGGTCGGCGGTCGTCCGCCGAGCCCGCGGTCTACTGCGCGAGCTTGAGCGCGCTCTCCTCGACCAGGACCAGCTGCGGGTTGACGAAGTCCCCGTCGCTGTCGTCGAAGCCGCCGGGGGTGTCCTCGCCGAAGCTCAGGCTGACGGTGATCATCAGCCGGTCCTTCACCTGGGTCACCGCGGCGCTCTCCCACCACAGTCGCTCGGCGTCGGTCTCGCCGGGCTTCACGTACGCGACCATGCCGGCCTGGGCGGCGCCGCCGTCGACGTCCAGCGTGGTCAGCCGCAGACTCTGGCCGGCGTCGATCGAGTACCCCTTCTCCGTCAGGGTCCGCGGGCAGTCCTTGATCCAGCCGGCGTACCGGGCCCGGGCCGCCGTGGCCGCCGCCGCGTCCGCGAACTGCAGCGCCTGGCTGTAGATGATCGGTTGACCCTTCAGCGGGCTCTTCGGGTTCGGGTCGGACTCCGGGCTGGTGACCTCGTAGCCGAAGTTGCGGGTCACCATCGCCGTCGCCCCCAGCGAGGTCAGACCGTCGTCGGGCAGGCAGACGTAGCTCTGGCTGACGCTGCGGCCCACGCCGTCGGGGGTCTCCACGGCGGTCTGGTACGTGGGATCGAGGTAGACCACCTCGGTGGTCAGCAGGTTGGCGGCCGTCACCGACCGGGTCGGGCCGACCGGAGAAGCGCTGCCGGGACCGGCGCCGGCCGAGCCCTGACCGGGGCCCGGGGTCGCGCTGCCCGCGCTGGGAGCCGTGGACCCGGTCCCGCCGTCCGGAGGCGTCGTCGGTCCCGGGGTGCCGCAGCCGGCCAGCACCAGCGCGGCCAGGCCCGAGGCGGCGACCACGGGTCGCCGAGGGAGGCGTACGGCCGTGGCGCGCCGCACCCGGGGGACGCTCGCCGCCCCGCGGGCGGGGGAGTGGTCGGCCATGGGCGTCCTCTCGTCGGGGTACCGCACCAGGATGCCCCGGTGGGCCGCCTGATGGGTCCATCCTCAGCCCGGTCGGGTGCTTCCGGGCGCAGGTCGCCGATCGCGCGTGTCCGCCTCGGCCCGGGTCCGGCCGGAGAATCCGGTTGAGGCCCGCTCCGCCGCCGACTAACCTGCTGGTGTTCCCGTCGAGAGGTGGACGCCCGTGTCCCTGTGAGTCGCTGACCCCCGCCGCAGCGCCGTGCCCGAGCACCGCTGCGCCTCCGTCATCCTCGACTCCTGGAGCACCTCATGCCGTCCCTCGTCTGTCATCACCTCGCCTTCGACTGGCCGAACGGCGAGCCGGTCTTCGCCGGTCTCGACGCCACCTTCCCCGACGGGGTCAGCGGTCTGGTCGGCCGGAACGGTTCAGGCAAGTCGACCCTGCTCCGGCTCCTCGCCGGCGACCTGGTCCCGACCGCGGGCTCGGTCTCCGGACCCGGGCGGATCGCGTACCTGCCGCAGCAGCTCGTCCTCCAGGCTGACCGGACGGTCGCCGACGTGCTCGGGGTCGAGCGCGGGCTGGGCGCCCTGGAGCGGGTGACCGCCGGGGCCGGCACCGACGCCGACTTCGAGGCCATCGGTGACCGGTGGGACCTGGAGGCGGAGCTGACCGCCACGGTCGAGCGGCTCGGTTTCGTCGACCTCGACCTGACACGACGGATCGGCACCGTGTCCGGCGGCGAGGCGGTGCTGCTGGCCCTGGCCGGGCTGCTGCTGAGCGAGCCCGAGGTGCTCCTGCTCGACGAGCCGACCAACAACCTGGACCGGCGGGCCCGGGGCCTGCTGACCGAGGCCGTCCGCCGCTGGCGCGGTCCGGTCATCCTGGTCAGCCACGACCGCGAGCTGCTGGAGACGGTCGACCACGTCGCCGAGCTGCGCGACGGGGAGCTGCGCGTGTTCGGCGGCACCTACTCCGCGTACGCCGAGGCGCTCGCCGTGGAGCAGGAGGCCGCCCAGCGAGCCGTCCGCAGCGCCGAGGGCGACCGCAAGCGGCAGCAGCGCGAGCTGGCCGAGATGCGGATCAAGCTGGACCGGCGGCAGCGGTTCGCCCGGTCCCAGGCCGGCAACGTCCCGCCGATCGTGGCCGGGGCCAAGAAGCGGGCCGCCCAGGTGTCCGCGGGCAAGCTGCAGGGCGGGCACGAGGGCGACGTGGCCGAGGCCCGGCGTCGGCTGGTGGAGGCAGAGGAGGCCGTCCGCGACGACGAGGTGATCCGCATCGACCTGTCCCGCACCGCCGTGCCCGCCGGTCGGGACGTGCTGCGCCTGGAGGACGTCGTGCTGCGCAACGGCGCCCGGGTCGAGGCCCACCTGCGCGGTCCCGACCGGATCGCCGTGGTCGGGCCGAACGGGTCCGGCAAGACGACCCTGATCGACACCGTGGTGGGCGCGATCCCGGCCGCGGCCGGCCGGGTCGAGCTCCGGGTGCCGACCCGGGCTCTGCCCCAGCGGCTGACCGTGCTGGACGACGCCGACACGGTCCTGACCGGGGTGTCCCGCCTGGCCCCGACCGCCGACGACAACACCCTCCGGGCCGAGCTCGCCCGCTTCCTGCTGGACGCCGAGACGGTCGTCCGACCGGTGGGGAGCCTGTCCGGCGGCGAGCGCTTCCGCGCCAGCCTGGCCGCCCTGCTGCTGGCCGAGCCGGCGCCCCAGCTGCTGATCCTGGACGAGCCGACCAACAACCTCGACCTGGACAGCGTCGCCCAGCTCACCGCCGCCCTGAACGCCTACCAGGGCGCCCTCCTCGTGGTCAGCCACGACGA
>JBMDXL010000855.1:0-2320 GCA_048594465.1 Microlunatus sp.
GCCGACCAGGCCGAGCAGCGCCCACCAGGTCGTCCCGAGCGCCACCACGACCACCGCGACGCCGGCCAGCACCACCAGGGCGACGTAGAAGCGGCGGGTGCCGTGGTCGCCCAGCCGGGTGGCCAGGGTGTGCTTGCCCACCGCCAGGTCGCCGCGCAGGTCGCGCAGGTTGTTGGCCACCAGGATGGAGCAGGCCAGGGCGCCGATGCCGACGGCCGCCGGCCAGGTCGGCCACGGCACGGCGCCGATCTGGACCAGCACGGTGCCGGACACCGCCACCAGACCGAAGAAGACGAAGACGAAGACCTCGCCGAGTCCGCGGTAGCCGTACGGACGCTGGCCGCCGGTGTAGTACCAGGCGGCGAGCACGCAGGCCGCACCGACGACCAGCAACCACCACAGACCGGTGAGCAGCACCAGCACCAGCCCGGCCAGCGCCGCCACCCCGAAGCAGGCGAACGCGGCCCGTTTCACCGCCTCGGGCTCGGCCACCCCGGACCCGACCAGACGCAACGGACCCACCCGGACGGCGTCGGTGCCGCGCACCCCGTCGGAATAGTCGTTGGCGTAGTTGACGCCGATCTGCAGGGCCAGGCTGACCACCAGCGCGAGCAGCGCAGCGACCAGCCAGAAGCCTCCCGCCCACGCCGCCACGCCGCTGCCGGCCAGCACCGGGGCGATCGCGGCGGGCAGGGTCCGGGGACGCGCGCCGGCGGCCCACTGCGCCGCGGTGGGGCGGCGCGGCGGGCTCAGGTCGGTGCTCACGTGGGGTCCTCCGGGCGGTCGACCGGCGGGGCGGTCAGTGCGGCGATCAGCTGTCGACGGTCGATCTTGCCACCCGAGGTGCGGGGCAGGTCCGGCCTGACCACCAGGCGGCGCGGGAGCGCGTAGGCCGGCAGCTCGGCGGCGAGGGCGGTGCGCAGGTCGGCCAGCGAGAATCGCCCGGGTGCCGTCCAGGATGCCCCGACGTCCGGGGGCGCGTCCGGCGTGCCCTGGTGATCCGGCGGGCCGGTCACCACCGCGACCACCTCGGTGCCCCACTCCGGGTGCGGCACCCCGACCGCGGCCGCCTCACCACCCACCCAGGCCCGGACGGCCCGTTCCACCGCGGCCAGGTCGACGTTCAGCCCGCCGGAGATGACCACGTCGTCCACCCGGCCCCGCACCACGACCCGGCCGCCGACGACGTCGCCCCGGTCCCGGGTGACCAGCCGGCCGCCCTGCAGGGCGTCGGCGGTGGCCGCGGGATCGAGCCGGTAGCCGGCGAACACCGTCGGGCCGCCGATCACCAGGCGGCCGGCGCCGTCGGCGGTGACCTCCACCCCGTCCAGGGGGACGCCGTCGTAGACGCAGCCGCCGCAGGTCTCGCTCATCCCGTACGTGGTCACCACCGTGACGCCGGCCGCCGCGGCCCGGTCGAGCAGGCCCGGGTCGGCCGCCGCCCCGCCCAGCAGCACGGCGGCGAAGCGGCGCAGCACCACGGTCCGGACCGGGTCGGCCAGGGCCCGCGTCAGCTGGGTGGGGACCAGGGACAGGGAGCTCGGTGCACCCTCGTCCAGGGTCAGCCCGGCCAGTCCGTCGAGCCGGGCGTCCACCTCCAGGGGTGGCCGGTCGGCCACCAGCGAGCGCACCAGCACCATCAACCCGGCCACGTAGTGCGCGGGCAGCGCCAGCACCCAGCGGCCCGGACCGCCCAGGCGGCGGTGGGTGGCCTCGGCCGAGGCGATCAGCGCGCCGGCGGTGAGCACCACCCCGCGCGGCCGGCCGGTGGACCCCGAGGTGGCCACCACGGCGGCGGCGCCGGGCTCGGTGACCGGCAGCTCGGGGCGGAGCATGGTCAGGGTCTGCTCGCGTTCGGCCGGCGCCTCCGGCAGCGGGGCGGTGACTCCCGCACCGGCCAGGCTGCGGCGCAGCGCGGCCAGCACCTGCGCGGTGCCGTCGGCGAGCAGCAGCCGGTCGGTCACGGCAGCCACCGTACGCGCTCGGGCGGCTCCGGTCCGTCGGGCCGTCGCCGCCGGCTCGACCCCGCCCGACGACCCGGAAACCGTGGGCGCATAATTCGTACGATTACCGCCTGATTCGGGGAGAGGCGTATGAGCACGGCTGACCTGATCGTCCTGGCCGACACGGTGCACACCCTCGACGACGCCCGGCCCCGGGCCGAGGCCGTCGCCGTGGTCGCCGGTCGGATCGTCGCCGTCGGCACGCGGCGCGACGCGTCCGACTGGCGCGGAGCCGGCACCGAGGTGATCGAGCTCGGGGACGCGACAGTCGTGCCCGGCCTGGTGGACGGGCACCTGCATCCCGTGGCCGGGATCGG
>JBMDXL010000856.1:0-2253 GCA_048594465.1 Microlunatus sp.
CTGCTCAGCAGACCTGAGACGTCGGAGTCGCTGGCCCGGGGAGCCAGGATCACCCCCGCCACGCGTTCCTGCGCCGCGACCTCGAGGTAGCGGTCCTCCTTGCTCTGGTTCTCGTCGGTGTTGCACAGCAGGACGGAGAACCCCGACTCACTGGCCTGGTCCTCCACCCCGCGGGCGACAGCTGTGTAGAACGGGTTGTTGATGTCGGTGATGATCAGTGCCCAGACCTGGGTGCCCTGCCGGCGGAGGTTGCGGGCGACCGCGTTCGGCCGGTAGCCCAGCCGCTCGGCGGTGGCTCTGACGCGCTCGGCCAGCACCGGGTCGACGCGGCTGCTGTGGTTGAGGGCTCGCGACACCGTGGCCGACGAGACCTGCGCGGCCTCGGCCACGTCCACGATCTTGACCACGGCCACCCCCGGTGTCTCTGCTGCACGCGACCTGGCAGCGTAATCGTGGTCGGTGGGTCCCGACTCCCCGGCCGCGTCCATCAGGCACGCGCAGCAGCGCGAACCGTCCAGGGCGTGTCCGGGGTGAGGACCGCGGTCGGGCAGGCGTGCCGTGCGCCGTCGACGACGAGCGCGTCCAGGGCCAGCCGCCCACCGATGACGCGCAGCGTGCCGACCGCGTCGGACCCGGTCCCCGCCTGCCAGGTCCCGAACGCGGTGCCGTTCGACCAGAATCGCCGGCCCCGGCCCGGTCGGTCACCGACCGAGAGCTCACGGCGCCGACCGTCGTACCAGAGGTCGTTCCACGTCGCGAAGGCCGACCAGCTGGCCATCGCCCGTGCGTAGTGGTGGCCGCACTCCGCCTCGTCGAAGGGGTTCCGCCTGCGGCCGTCGTAGCGGTCCCGGACGGCCCGGATGATCTCCAGTCCGGCCTCCTCCTCCCCGACCTGGAGCAACCCGGTGGCCGCGGTGTACTCGAATCCGGTCATCACCTCGGAGAAGTACGGGAACGGCCGCGTCGGCCGCTTGCCCACGTCGTACGTGCACATCAGCACCGCCGCCTCGTCGCCGAGCACGAAGCTGCGCATGTGATTGACGTGGTGGGTGAAATCCGTCCGGAAGTTGCGTCGGTGGATCGTCCGCAGGGCGGCCGTGACGTGGTCGGGGTCGAGCAGCTTCCCGAGTCCGGCCAGGCTCGCCGCGTACTGACCCACGAGCTGGTCGACCAGGCAGCCGTCGGCCAGCTGGAGATCGGGCTCGGAGGCGTCCACCGCCCCCATGCTCCGGTGGCGCAGACCGGGGGCGATGCGGGCCGGGTCGCTCACCCCACGGACCTCGTGCCGGTAGTACTCCCCATTGAACAGCTCGGCGTCGAGCCACCGGGACCCGCGGGTCGCGAGCTGGTGGCAGTAGTCGGCGAACTCGGCCTCGCCCAGGGCCCCGGCCATCTCGGCGCAGGCCCGCAACGCGGCCAGGTACCACGACCCCATCTGCGGGTTCGGGCCGTAGTACTCGACGTCCATGGTGTTGTGCTGGACGCCCTCCATCACCCCGTCCCGATCGGCGTCCCAGCCTCCGGGGATCCAGCAGAACTCCAGCGCCCGCCGGGCCGCCGGCCACAGGGCGGCGAGGAAGTCGTCGTCACCGCTGAGCTTCCAGTCCAGGAAGAGGTGGACGAGGCAGGGCATCTGCCCGTCGGCAGCAGCAAGGTCCCAGGTCCGGGAGTGCACGTCGGCCGGCAGCCCCGCCCGGAAGCTCATCAGACCTCTGTCGTCGGTGCAGCGGGCGAACTGGGTCCACCGGAACGACCGGGCGATGGGCGCGAACAACAGCGAGGTGGCGAACTCGTACCCCCAGACGTGGGTGCAGGTCCCGTAGCAGCTTCCGGTGCGGTCGCCGACGCCCTCCCAGCCGGAGTACTCCCCGTCGGCGGTCTGGAAGACCGTCGGACTCCTGTGGGTGCTCTGGTTGAACAGGGCCGCCTCGACGACCTCGCGGGGGGCGTCGGTGTCGACCAGGGCACGAACCTATGCGACGCTGGCCCGCTCGAGGTCGTCGAGTCGCTTTTGCAGACCCGTGGCCGTCTCCCAGGAGTCCGGGTAGGCGACCGAGTACGCGTTGCCCACCACCGCGTCGCTGTACTCGCCCACGTTGATCCCGCCGTGGTCCTCCGACCGCCCGGCCCGCCGGGGGGGAAAGTTCCAGGTCAGCAGGAAGGTGAGGTCGGCGCTCTCCCCCGCCCCCAGGGTCAGCGTGCCGGCGAGCGAGGCGATCGGTCGGGTCGCCGACGTCGACCGGTCCTCCAGCC
>JBMDXL010000857.1:0-3375 GCA_048594465.1 Microlunatus sp.
CGGCTGATCCTGCGCGAGCAGCGCTCCAGCAAGGGCAAGGTCTTCGTGGCCGGTCGCGAGCTCAACAAGCTGCACAGCTGGAAGGTCCCGGCCATGCGGCGGGAGATCGGCACCGTCTTCCAGGACTTCCGGTTGCTGCCCAACAAGACGGTGGCCGAGAACGTGGCCTTCGCCCTGCAGGTGATCGGCAAGCCGTCGGCCACCATCAAGCGGGTGGTGCCGGAAGTGCTCGACCTGGTCGGGCTGGACGGCAAGGGCGGTCGGCTGCCCGACGAGCTCAGCGGGGGAGAGCAGCAGCGGGTGGCCATCGCCCGCGCGTTCGTCAACCGGCCGAAGATCCTGATCGCCGACGAGCCCACCGGCAACCTCGACCCGGCCACCAGCGTGGGCATCATGAAGCTCCTGGACCGGATCAACCGGTCCGACACCACCGTGCTGATGGCCACCCACGACTCGACCATCGTCGACCAGATGCGCAAGCGGGTGATCGAGCTCGAGGACGGCGCCGTGGTCCGCGACCAGAGCCGCGGCGTGTACGGCTACCAGTGAGCCGGACGTCCTTCCCGCCCCACCCGGCCCGATCCGGCGCCCGAGACTGAGGACCCAGCATGCGTTTCCGCCACATCTTCTCCGAGACCTTCGCCGGACTGCGGCAGAACCTGACGATGACCCTGGCCGTGGTGATGACCATGTGGGTGTCGCTGTCGCTGTTCGGCGCGGGTCTGCTGGCCAACCAGCAGGTGGACCTGTTCAAGGGCAACTGGTACGACAAGATCGAGATCTCGATCTTCCTGTGCACCCCGGACGTCCGTGGTGAGCAGTGCGAGCCCGGGCAGGGCGTCACCGAGGCGCAGAAGGACACCATCCGGCAGACGCTGGAGTCCAACCCCGAGGTGGCGCCCGGCGGGGTCTACTTCGAGACCAAGCAGGAGGCCTGGGAGGCGTTCCAGAAGGCGTACGCGGGCAGCCCGATCCAGGACTCCCTCACCGTCGACCAGATGCAGGAGTCGTTCCGGGTCAAGCTGAAAAACCCCGAGCAGTACGAGGGGGTGGTCAGCGCGGTGGTCGGGCTGAAGGGGGTCCAGGCGGTCCAGGACCTGAAGAAGTACCTCGACCCGCTGTTCTCCTGGCTCCGCCTGCTCCAGTGGGGCACCATCGGGGCCTCCGTGCTGCTGCTCCTGGCCGCGGCCCTGCAGATCGGCAACACGATCCGGCTGAACGCCTTCGCCCGTCGCCGGGAGATCGGCATCATGCGCCTGGTCGGAGCGAGCAATCTCTATATCACATTGCCTTTCCTTTTTGAAGCGGTCATTGCCGCGCTTATCGGCATTGTGTTCGCTTCCGTCACACTCGTCACAGGCGTTTACTTCATCATCATGCAGAAAGCTCAAGTCTCTATTAGAGGTTTACCTTGGATTGGGTGGGAACAGACCGGTTGGGCCCTTCTGGGGGTTGCGGCCGTGGGGCTCGCGCTGTCTATCATCCCGACGCTGATAACGACTCGTAAGTACCTCAGGGTGTAATAAGGAAAATCTCAACCTCAATTGCACCTTGAGAGTCTCGAACCATCTGGTTCGGGGTCATCAAAGCGATTGGGGATTGAGCTGTGGCACCGGTATTCAGGCACGTACGGCTGGTGGTCGCCGTGGGTATCTGCTCCGCGGTGACCGCCGCCGTCATGGTCCCGCTGGCCAAGGCCGACGACCTGACCGAGCAGCGGGACCAGGTGAAGGCGCAGCAGGCGGCCAAGAAGCAGGAGCTGAACGAGTCCTCCCGTGCCCTGAACGCCGCGGCCGACGCCGTGGACGCCGCCGAGTCCCAGCTGGCCGGGGCGCAGGCCGCGCTGGCCCGGACCCGGGTCGAGCTGGCCGCCGCGCAGCGCCTCGACGTGGCCATGGCCGCCAAGCTGAAGAAGGCTCAGCAGGACCTGGCCAAGGCCAAGGCACAGGTCTTGGTCAACCAGGCCAAGCTGGACGCCGAGAAGAAGCTGGCCGGGGACATGGTCCGCGACCAGTACCAGCAGCAGACCAATCTGCTGCCCGTGGCGATGATGGTCTCCGACACCGGCACCACCGACGTGGCGACCCGGTTGCAGTGGTCCACCACGATGTTCGACACGACCGCCGCCACCATCGACCGGACCGAGGTCCTGCAGGCCAAGCTGGCGGCGGCCAAGGCGAAGCAGGCGGAGATCGAGAAGGCCATGGCCGCCGATCGGCGGGAGGCGGCCGACAACCTGGTCACCAAGCGTCAGCTCGAGGGCCAGGCCACCCAGCAGCAGGCCGCGGTGGCGTCCCTGCTGTCGGAGCGGCAGTCGGCGGCCTCGTCCGCGGCCGCCGAGGTGGCTCAGGACAAGCAGGACTACAGCCGGCTCGCGGCCGAGCGGGCGAACGTGGAGCAGCGGATCGCGGTCCGGATCGCCCGGGCCAAGGCCGAGGCGGCCCGCAAGGCCGCGGCGGAGCGGGCGGCCCGGATCGCCGCCGCCCGCGCGGCGGCCGCCGAGCGCGCCCAGCACAAGGCGGAGGCCAAGCGGGAGCGGGCCAAGCAACGTGCGGCCGAGCGGCAGGCCGGGGCGGCGTCGGCGGCGGAGGAGAGCAGCTCCTCCAGCTCCGACTCCGGCAGCAGCAAGCCGTCGAAGAAGGCCAAGAGCGACTCCGGCTCCGCCAACGCGGGGCGCAGTGCCAGCCACGGCTTCTCCTACCCGGTCAGCGCGCCGATCACGTCGCCGTACGGGATGCGGTTCCACCCGATCCTGAAGTACTGGAAGCTGCACGACGGCACCGACTTCGGCGCCGGCTGCGGCACCGCGATCCGGGCGCCGTACAGCGGCAAGGTGGTGGAGAAGTACTACAACGCCGGCTACGGCAACCGCCTGCTGGTCGACCACGGGGTGGTGGACGGTCGGTTCGTGACCACCGCCTACAACCACGCGATCCGCTACACCGTCGGGGTCGGTGACCACGTGAGCAAGGGCGAGGTGATCGGCTACGTCGGCACCACGGGCTACTCCACCGGCTGCCACCTGCACCTGATGGTCTACCTGGACGGCAAGCTCCGGAACCCGATGACCTGGTTCTGAACCGCTTTCTGCACCGCTCTCCACACCTCGTGTGGGTTTTACTCCAGAGGACTGCGCCCCAGGTGCTGGCAGGATGGACACATGGCGAAGGAGACGGGACGCAAGATCGTCGCGCAGAACCGCAAGGCTCGGCACGACTACCACATCGGTGACACCTACGAGGCCGGGTTGGCGCTCAGCGGCACCGAGGTGAAGTCGTTGCGGGAGGGACGGGCCACGCTGGCCGACGCCTTCGCCACCGTCGACGACGGCGAGGTGTGGCTGCGGGCCGCGCACATCCCGGAGTACAGCCACGG
>JBMDXL010000858.1:0-6325 GCA_048594465.1 Microlunatus sp.
CAGGGCGGCCTCCCAGTCGGCCTTCGCCTCCTCGGTCCGGCCCAGCTCCCACCGGCACCGCGCGCGGATCTCGAACCCGTACGCGAGGTCGAAGTCCGCGAGGGCGTGACGACGGCAGCGCTCCAGGCAGCTCTCGGCCCAGGTGAGCGCGGCGTCCGCCCGGCCCGTGGCCAGCAGCACCTTGGCGATCAGGTAGTCGCCCCGGGCCGCGTTCGCCGCCGTACGCCCGGTGGCCCGCGCCCAGTGGTAGGCCGAGGTGAAGGCGGCGGCGACCAGCTCGGCGTCCTCGGTCGGGGTGCGCTCGGACCGGTCCAGCAGACCCCAGGTCTCCTGGTGGGCCGCCACGGCCTGGGCCCGGTGCCAGCCGCTGTCCACGGCCTCCGAACCCTCGGCTGCAGGACCGCTGCCCGCCGGGCTCTCCGACGTCGCCTCGGGGTGACGTCGGGGGAGGCTGCGGCCGGTCTCGAGCACCGTCTTCAGCCCGTCCAGCACCCACGGCCAGCCAGTGCGCACACTGGTCCAGGTGAGCGGGCTGGCGGCGAGGTCGCCGTGCACCAGCCGGACCCGGGTCAGGCCGTCCCCGGCGGACTCCACCGTCCACTCGACCCGGCTCGGCGGCTCCGCGGCCAACGCGGCGTCGTCCAGGGTGCGCCAGGTGAGCACCAGCCGTCCGGGGCGTCCGTCGTCGGGTGGCTCCAGGGTCTCGACGGTGCCCGAGGTCGCGTCGGCGCCGTCGGGGGTGATCGTCCGGTACGGCTGGCCGGCTTCGAGGGGACGGACGAAGACCGTGCCGAAGAAGTAGCGCTGGGTCCACTCCGAGTCGGTGATCGCCCGCCAGACCTGCTCGGGGCTGCCGGCGATGTAGACCTGGTGCACGTGGGCGGTGATGGTCACGCGGGGCTCCCGGTGTCGGTGATGTCGGTGTCGGGGTGGTCGGTGGCGTCGGTCCGGACCTGCTCGTCGAGTCCGACCAGGGCAGCGGTGAAGCGGGCGGAGTAGCGGCTGATCCACCGGTTGGCGATCTGCTCGATCGGCACCGGGTTGAGGAAGTGCCGCTTCTCCCGGCCCTGGCGGAGCGGGATGACCAGGTCGGCGGCCTCCAGCACGGCGAGGTGCTTCATCACCCCGAACCTGGTCATCTGCGCGAACTGCCCGCAGAGCTCCGACAGCGTCTGCCCGTCCGTGGCGAACAGGCTGTCCAGGATCGCCCGCCGGGTGTCGTCGGCGAGCGCCTTGAACACGTCGGGATCGGACATGGCCCGACAATAGGTGACCAGAAAGTCACATGTCTAGTGCCGCTGGCCCCGCGGGGGAGGATCGTCCGAAGTGCGCCGACGGACCGTCAGCGGGTCAGCTGACGACGGCACCAGTCGTAGAGCACGGGGTCGAACAGGCACGCGTTGGAGAAGTAGAAGCCGAAGTAGCGGCGGTACATCGGCAGCGCCTCGGCGACGTCGGGCCCGAACCGAGCCTGCGCCTGCTCGGCCAGCCAGGCGGCGTCCTCGACGGCGCCGTCGTAGGTCTCCAGCTCCAGGAACATGACCGCGCCCGCGATGTCCATCATCGGGTCGGCGTGCAGCGTGTGCGGGCTGAAGTCGCCGACGCCGCTGATCACCGGTCGCCCGTCGGGCCGGACCGAGACGTAGGTGTTCGGTGGGCAGAAGTCGCCGTGCACCAGGCGCGGTTCGCCGCGGCGGTCGGTCAGCCAGACCTGCAGCTCGTCCCAGGTGCTGGCGATGCCGGGGACGTCGGCCTCCAGCCGGCTCTGGCTCTGCGGCAGGATCCGCAGCAGCTGGTCGGTGAGCAGGGCGACCAGGCTGTCGAACTCCCGGGGCGCGTCCGTCCCCAGCAGCCGGGCGTGACCGGCCACCGGCGCGGGGAGCTGCTGGACCCGGTGGGCGGCGTCGAGATAGCCGAGCAGGGCCTCGCGGCGGGCCCCCGGCTCCGCGTCGGACAGCCAGGTCGACAGGCTTCCCCCCGACATCCGGCGGTCGACGGTGAACCAGCGTCCGGCGATCTCGCCGGCGTCGAGGATCTGCGGCAGCTCCACACCGATCCGCTGCCCGGACCAGTGCGCGTAGAGCGGGCGCAGCTGGGCGATGATGCCCGCCGGGGTCTCGTGGCCGCCGCGGTAGATGCGCAGCACCCGGTCCGCGCCCAGGGCGTACACCTCGGACTCGCCACCGCTGCCGATCCGGTCCCGCTCGCCCAGACCGAACCGCTCGAGCACCAGGTCCCGGCCGCGGTCGGCGCCGGGCTCCTGGCCGGCCGGATCCGCCGGGTCCGTCGCGGCCTCGGAGGTGCCGAGCGAGGCCCGCTCGCGATCGGCGGCGCGGGCCGCCCGGGCCAGGTCGAGCTGGGACAGGGTGAGGGCGCGGGCCGCGGCCGCGTCGAGCTGGTGGGCGATGGGGGTGACCGGTCCGCGGGTGATGTCGAGGTGGACGTCGGCCAGACCGAGGCGACGCTGCAGCGGTCCCTGGCTGAGACGGGCGGACTGGGTCTTGGCGTGCGGCACGAGGTTGCGGACGTGGGTGAGCCAGCCGTGCTCGGTGATCACCACCCGGTCGTCGGTGCCGTAGCGCAGGGTCCAGAAGTCGTACGGCCGCAGCCACCGTGCCCGGCGTGGGGAACGCTGCAGCTCGATCCGGCTGTCGTCGAAGCCCGGCAGGATCCGGCCGAGGGTGACGGCCACGTCGCGGGCGTCGGCCACCGGCACCAGCACGCTGGTCGCCGCGGTGTCGTTGTCGCTGCCCTCGCTGCTGCCGTAGCCGAGCACGTTGACGTCGATCCGGTACCAGCCCAGCCGCCGCCACAGGATCGGCTGCAGCACCCGGACGCCCTGGATCCGGTTGACCGGCACGGACTGGCTGGTCAGGTTGAACAGCCCGCGGGTCACCCGGACACCCCGGGCGGACTGGGCCAGGGTGAAGTTGAACATCTGGAACACCCGGCGGCCGATCATGGACACCAGCCCGATGGCCAGCGGGATGAGACCGGCCAGGGCGAAGCCGACCACGTCGAAGCCGGCGGTGACGGCGAGGGCCAGGACCAGCACGGCGACGGAGACCAGGAACTCACTCGACAGCAGGAAACCCACCACGAGGCGCTGCGGCGGGACCGTGACCAGCGGCTGGTCCGCCACCGACAGGTCGGTGAGCGCGCTGGCCGCGGCGGCGTTCGGGTCGCCGAGCCGCACCCGGTCGCCGTGGGCCCGGCTGAGCAGGTAGTCCCGGAGCGCCCCGGCCTGCTGCCGGGTGAGATAGCGCAGCTTGATGGTGGAGTCGCCGGTGCCCACCTCGATCCGCAGCTCGGCCAGACCGAAGAGCCGGGCGGCGAGCTGCTGGATGATGTCGACCGACTGGACGCGCTCGAACGGCACCCGCTTGGAGTTCTTGAAGACCGCCCCGGTCTCGATCCGCAGCTCGTCGTCGTCGATCACGTAGCGGGTGAAGTACCAGGAGGCGAAGCCGGCCGCGGCGGCCAGCAGCACGATGGCCGTGATCCCCAGCAGGATCCACCGCAGCCCCAGCCCGGTGATGCCCTGGGGTTCACCGGACCCGTTCGGGATCAGGTCGCGGCCGAACCCGATGACGATCGCCAGCAGCACTACCCAGCCGCGGATCAGCGGGGTGAGCGGGTGCGGTCGCTCCGTGGTCTTGACGGGGCGGGGGCCGGTCTCGCCGGCCGGCGTCGTGGGGACGGGGGGCGGCGGGGGAGGGGCGCTCATAGTCCGGAGGCGTGCGCCTCGCCCAGCTCGGTCAGCTGGTCGCGCAGCCGGGCCGCCTCCGCCGGTTCCAGACCCGGGATCCGGGCGTCGGTGCCGGGACTGGCCGTCTTCAACGTCACCGTGGCCAAGCCGAAGAGCCGCTCCAGCGGTCCGGACTCGACCTCGACCAGCTGCATCCGGCCGTACGGGACCGCGGTCAGCGTCCGCCACCACACGCCGTGGCTGATGTAGAGGTCGTCCTCCCGCTCGACGTAGCCCCAGGAGGCGCAGGACCGGCGGAGGAAGTGGAAGCGCAGGCCGATGATGACCAGAGCCGCGGCCCAGACCAGCACCGGCGGCCACCAGCGCTCGCCGAAGATCAGCAGCAGCACGGCGGGGATGGACAGGAAGATCAGCCAGAAGAGGGCGTCGCCGAGGCGTCTCAGCGTCAAGAAGCCGGGAGCGAGGCGTTTCCAGTCGTACGCGGGCGGGGCGAAGAGGTCATCCATCAGGCAGTCAGGGTAGAGCCCGGCGCCAACGCGACGGCTTCTTGGGCCCGCGGACCTTGATGTCGCCCATGATGTTGGTGCCCTTCAGCACCAGCGTCGGCATGCTCGGATCGGGCTCCCCGACGTCCTTGACGGTGGTCTCGCCGAGCACGTTGGTGACCTCGTTGACCACCGTCACCCCGACCGGCACCCGGATCACCGTGCTGCCCATCAGCATCGTGCCGGTGACCTCGACCACCGGGGCGTCGAAGGTGGCCTGGGTCAGGTCCAGCTTGATGTCGCCCATCACGTTGTTGGCCACGCTGCGGGCGCGGATCCGCCAGCTGCCCTCGCGCTTCACCGTGGACATCACCGTCGAGATGGTGTCGGTGTCGGCGATGGCGCCCTCCCGGACGACCAGCTGCCGGCGGTTCGGGTCGGTGTGCACCGGCAGCCCCTGCAGCGGCACCAGGTCGGCGGTCAGCTCGGTCAGGTCGTCGAAGGTCCGGGCCTGGAGCGCGGCCTGGGACCGCTCCTGGTGCTCCTCGAGGGTGAGTCGTCCCTCCGCGTACGCGGTGGTGAGCACCTCGGTGACCTGGTCGCGGTCGGCGTCGGAGGCGCGGTAGCTGCCGGCGGTCATGCGGTCCTCTTCTGCTGGTGGTGGGGGCTGCTGGTGGTCAGTGGAAGTCGTGCTTGCGCTTCTTCTTCGTCGGCACCGGTCCGGTCACCGACACGCCGCCGAACACGGAGACGCCCTTGATGGTGATGACCGGGGCGCCCGGGACCGGGTCGCCCAGCCCCTTGATCTCGGTCCCGCCGAAGATGCCCGCCGTACGGTCGCGGACCTCGATCCCGGCCGGCGCCTTGATCTCCATGCCGCCGAAGCACCAGAAGCCGGTGATCTCGATCTCGGTGCCCTCGAAGGTGGCCTCGGTCAGATCGAGCTCGACCCCGCCGAACAGGGCCACGGCGTTGGCCCGCTTCGGCATCCGCCAGCGGCCCTTGCGGGTGGCGCCGCCGAAGACGGCGATCAGCTGGTCCGAGCCCGAGTCGCGGGAGGTGTCGACGGCGAACGACTGCTGGGGGTCGGTGGCCGCCACCGGTGCGGTGGGTGCGGAGACCGGCAGCTGAAGAGGGACCAGGTCGCTGGTCAGCGGGACCAGGTCGTCGAAGGTCCGCGCGCGCATCACCTGGTCCAACCGCTCGTCGTGCTCGTCGCGGGTGATCCGTCCCTCCGCGTACGCCGTGCTGAGCAGGGTCGCGACGTGGTCGCGGTCGCTGTCGGCCGCCCGGAGGTTGCCGCCCGCGATCGGGCCCACGCCGGCGGGTTCGGAGGAGCTGTCAGCCATGGACCCACCGTAGGTCAGTCGGCTCCGACCGATCGAGCCATCGGGCGCCCGGTCAGGGACGCGCACCGGAGGAATAGGGGGTGGTCCCTGATGCCGGCTGCGGGTTCCGGCCGGCTGGGCTCAGTGCGGGGCGGCGAGATCGAACAGGTTGCCCTCGGGGTCGGCCAGGGTGGTCCACACCGCGTCGTGCTCGTCGAAGTCGCCCTGCCGGGTGGCGCCGAGCGCGACGGCCCGCTCGACCTCGGCCGCCGGGTCGTCGGCGAACAGGTCCAGGTGCCACTTGTTCTTGCCGGGGGTCGGGTTCTCGACCTGCAGGAACATCAGCGCGGGCAGCCGGGAGTCGGCGGGTGCGGGGATCATCGCCCAGAACTGGCTCGACCCCTCGGCCAGTGGGAGCCCGAGCAGCTCGGACCAGAAGGTGCCGAGCTTCTCGGCGTCGATGCAGTCGACGACGACCTGTCCGAGGGCGATGGGCATACCGCGAGCCTAGTCCGCCCCCTCAGTGCGTTCCCGGTCGCCGGTCCGCGACCGGCACCTCCTGACCGTGGGCGTCGATCAGCTTGCCTCCGACGAAGGAGTCCCCTTCGACCAGCGCGGCCAGCTCGTCGGGGCGGACCATCCGCGCCGGTGACGCGGCCAGGACCGACCCCTTCGCCGGGTTCCCCACGGTCAGGTGGTTGAACAGGATGTTCAGCAGGATCGCCACCACCGCCGCGGAGCTGATGCCGGAGTCGAAGACGGTGCGGAACCAGGACGGGAAGCCGGCGTAGATCTCCGGCGCG
>JBMDXL010000859.1:0-6001 GCA_048594465.1 Microlunatus sp.
TCGACGTCCGGCCGTCGGCCCACGCCCCGACCCTGGAGCTCCGGGTCTGCGACGCCTGCCCGATCGTGGACGACGCCATCCTGATCGCCGGGCTGTTCCGCGCCCTGGTGCGCTCGGCCGAGCACGAGATCGCCGAGGCCAAGCCGTTCGTGCCGTTCCCGGCCCCGATCCACCGGGCGGCGATCTGGCGGGCGGCGCGGGGCGGGATGACCAGCGAGCTGCTCGACGACAGCCGCCACCCGCGTCCCATCCCGGCCGCGCAGGCGGTGCGCGGGCTGGTCGACCGGCTCCGCCCGTTCCTGACCGAGCTCGACGACCTCGACGAGGTCGAGCAGCTGATGGAGACCGCGCTGGCCCGGGGCAACTCCGCCGACCGGCAGCGCGCCGCGCTGGCCGAGCGGGGTGCGCTGGACGACGTCGTCGAGCTGGTGGTCAACGAGACCCAGGGGCCCCCCGAGGGTCTGCCGGCCCAGGTGCCGGAGCTGGCCAGCTACCGCCCCCGGGCCGGGGACGAGG
The DNA here is from genome assembly GCA_048594465.1 of Microlunatus sp. Classification (GTDB taxonomy): domain Bacteria; phylum Actinomycetota; class Actinomycetes; order Propionibacteriales; family Propionibacteriaceae; genus Microlunatus. The sequence goes on from JBMDXL010000859.1 coordinate 517, forward strand.
CGGTGGGTCTCGGCCACCGCCCGCGACCGGTCTACGCCGACATCATCGAGCACCTCCGCACCCTGTCCCCGCAGGCCTGGCACCGGGCGGAGGAGCAGCGTGACACCTGGACCGACGAGCACGACCTGACCTTCGGGGTGGCCTCGCAGGCCCGGCGGTTCGCCGTCGACCTGGTGCCGCGGGTGCTCAGCCCGCACGAGTGGGAGAGTCTGCGGGTCGGGCTGATCCAGCGGGCCCGGGCGATCGAGTCGTTCCTGGCCGACGTCTACGGGCCGCAGCGCGTCCTGGCCGACGGGGTGCTGCCGGCCGACCGGGTGGTCGACGCCCTGGGCTGGCGGCCGGAGGCGACCCGGCTGCCGGTCGGCACCGTCCGGGCGCCGATCATGGGCTTCGACCTGGTCCGCAACGAGTTCGGCGGTTGGCGGGTCCTGGAGGACAACGTCCGCAACCCGAGCGGGGCCGCGTACGCGATGGCCATCCGGGACCTCCTGGACACGGTGCTGCCCGACCTGCCCCGGCCGGTGGGGCTGCTGCAACCCGCCGACGCCCTGCCGCGGATCCGGGCCACCCTGCTCCGGCACGCCCGACCGGGCACCGCCGCGGCGGTGTTCTCCTCCGGTCCGCAGGCGTCCGCCTGGTTCGAGCACCGCCTGCTGGCCGAGCGGGGCGGTCTGCTGCTGGTCACCGCCAACGACCTGGACGTCACCGACGGCCGGGTCCGGCACCGGGGCACCGGTGAGCTGATCGGCGCCCTCTACCTGCGCCTGGACGACGAGCTGGTGGACGTGACCGACGGCGAGGGCCGCCGGATCGGGGCCGAGGTCTTCGAGGTCGCGGTCTCCGGCGACGTGGTGCTGGCCAACGCCCCCGGCAACGGCGTGGCCGACGACAAGGCGATGTACTGCTACGTGCCCGAGCTGATCGCCTACTACCTGCAGGAGCGGCCGCTGCTGGAGTCGGTGCCGACCTACCGGACCAGCGACGAGACCGAGCGCCGGATCGTGCTGGAGCGGGTCGGCGAGCTGGTCACCAAGCCAGTCGACGGGCACGGCGGCCACGGCGTGCTGATCGGCCCCGACGCCTCGGCCTCGGCGGTGGCCCAGCGGCGGGCGGAGATCGCCGCCGACCCGGCCGGCTGGGTGGCGCAGGAGGTCGTGGCCCTCTCCTCGCACCCGACCTTCGACGCCGGGTCGCTGCAGCCCCGGCACGTGGATCTGCGCGCTTTCGTGTACCTTCGCGGAACTGCGCCGGACGACTGCGAGCTGGCCCCGCTGGGGCTCACGCGCGTCGCCCCGGAGGGCAGCCTGGTGGTCAACTCCTCCCAGGGTGGCGGCGCGAAGGACACCTGGATCATCAACGACTGAAGGGGAAGCACCATGTGCGGACTCGCCGGAGAGATCAGGTTCGACGGTCGGACGGCCGACGTCGCCGCCTGCGAGCGGATGAACGAGTGCCAGGAGGCGCGGGGCCCGGACGGCTCGGGGGTCTGGGCGCGGGGACCGGTGGCGCTGGGTCACCGCCGGTTGTCGATCATCGACCTGAGCGTGGCCGGGTCGCAGCCGATGGTGGACTCCCCGCTCGGGCTGAGCGTGGTGTTCAACGGGTGCATCTACAACTACCAGCAGCTGCGCACCGAGCTCGAGGGCGCCGGGTTCACCTTCTTCTCCACCTCCGACACCGAGGTGATCGGCAAGGCGTACGCGCACTGGGGTCTGTCCTGCGTCGAGCACTTCCTGGGCATGTTCGCCTTTGCCGTGTACGAGCACGTCAGTGGACGGCTGGTGCTCGGCCGGGACCGGCTGGGGATCAAGCCGCTCTACCTGGACCACACCCGCGACCGGCTGCGGTTCGCCTCCAGCCTGCCGGCCCTGCTGGCCGCCGGCGGGGTCGACACCTCCGTCGACGTGACCGCGCTGTCCTACTACATGACCTTCCACTCGGTGGTGCCCGCACCGCGGACGATCCTGACCGGCGTCACCAAGCTGCCGCCCGCGACGGTCCGGGTGATCGAGGCGGACGGGACCGTCGGCAGCGACTGGCTCTACTGGGAGCCCGACTTCTCCCGCGACCCCGACAGGGCCGACTGGACCGACCGCGACTGGGAGGAGGCCCTGCTGGCCTCGCTCCGGACCGCCGTCGATCGGCGGATGGTGGCCGACGTGCCGGTCGGGGTGCTGCTGTCCGGCGGCATCGACTCCAGCCTGGTGGTGGCGCTGCTGGCCGAGGCCGGGCAGCACGATCTGAAGACCTTCAGCATCGGGTTCGAGTCCGCCGGCGGCGAGTCCGGCGACGAGTTCGAGTACTCGACGCTGGTGGCCGAGCGGTTCGGCACCGACCACCACAAGATCCCGATCCCGTCGGACCGGCTGCTGCCGGGCATCGACGCGGCGATCGGGGCGATGAGCGAGCCGATGGTCAGCCACGACTGCGTGGCCTTCTACCTGCTCAGCCAGGAGGTGTCCCGGCACGTCAAGGTGGTGCAGTCGGGGCAGGGCGCCGACGAGGTGCTGGGCGGCTACGACTGGTACCCACCGCTGGCCGACGTGCCCCGCGCGGACGCGGTGGAGGCGTACGCGTCCGTGTTCTTCGACCGGCGCTGGCCGGCGATGGGGGGCGTGCTGAACCCGGAGTGGCTGGCTGCGGTCGACGAGCCGACCGCCTTCATCACCGAGCGGTTCGGCCGGCCGGGTGCGGCGACGTCGGTGGATGCGGCGCTCCGCAACGACACCACGATCATGCTGGTCGACGACCCGGTGAAGCGGGTCGACAACATGACGATGGCCGCCGGGCTGGAGGCGCGGGGGCCGTTCCTGGACCACGAGCTGGTCGAGCTGGCCGGTCGGATCCCGCCCGGGCTCAAGCTCGCCGACGGCGGCAAGGGCGTGCTGAAGCGGGCCGCGCGCGGCGTCGTGCCCGACGAGGTGATCGACCGGACGAAGGGCTACTTCCCCGTGCCCGCCATCCGCCAGCTCGAGGGGCCCTACCTGGACCGGGTCCGCGCGGCGCTGACCGACTCCGCCGCCCGGGACCGCGGGCTGTTCAACCCGGCCCTGGTCGAGCAGCTGCTGGCCGACCCGAACACCACCCGGACCACCCTGGGGTCGAACGCCCTGTGGCAGCTGGCCCTGCTGGAGATGTGGCTGCAGCACCATGGCCTCTAGCCCGGTGGCGACGGGGCAGCGGCCCTCCGCCGCCGACCTGGGGGCGGAGCTGGTCGAGGCCTGGGGCAGCTGGGGACCCACCCTCAGCCCGCACGCCGAGCAGCTCGCCTTCCTCAGCGACCGCAACGGCAGCCCGCAGGTGTTCGTCTCCGACCTGCGGATGGACGGCAGCGTCGACCGCCCCCGGCTGATCAGCTTCGGCGACGACCCGGTGGTGGCGGTCAGCTGGTCGGCTGACGGCGCCTGGCTGGCCTGCGCGGTGGCCACCGACGGCGGGGTCCGGACCCAGGTCTGGGTGGTCCGACCGGACGGCCGCGAGGCCCGCCGGGTCGCCGGCTCGACCGAGCAGCACGCCGAGCTCGGTCCCTGGACCCGCAGCGGGCACCGGGTGACGGTGATCATCCCCGATCACGACGGGGACGGCCGGACCCACTGCTTCCTGGCCGATCCCACCACCGGGGAGCTGCACCCGCTGGCCACCGGCGACCTGCTCGGTGTGCTCGACCTGTCGGTGGACGAGCACCTGGTGATCATCAAGGACGGTCAGCGCGGCAAGCAGTTCTGCGTGGTGGTCGATCGGGTGGCCGATCTCGACCACCCCCTGCTCCCCTACCCCGCCACCGGATCCACCGAGGTGGCGATCATCCGGCCGTCACCGCCGGGTGAGGCCACGCCGCTGGTCGCGTACGTGTGCACCGACGCCGGTCTCCCCCGCCGCCAGCTGGTGGCGGTGCCCCTGGGCGCCGAGGGTTGGCGCGGGGTGTCCGGGGTGCTGGCGGCCAGGGACGACGCCGAGCTGGAGGGCCTGGACGCCGACGACAGCGGACGCCAGCTGCTGCTGGTCTGGAACGTGGCCGGCCGCAGCGAGCTGGAGCTGTTCGACACCCTCACCGGGGTCGGTCGCACCCTGCCGGGGATGCCCGGCGCGGTTGCCTCCGGGGCGCTGCTCAGCCGGGACGGACGCCGGGTGATCCTGAGCGTGGAGGGTCCGCACCGGCCCCGCGAGCTGTGGTGCCTGAGCACCCGGACGCTGCGCTGGACCCGGGTGGGCGCGGTGCCGTTCCGGACGCCGTACGAGCTGGTCGAACCCGAGCTGATCCGCTACCGCGCGCACGACGGTCTCGAGCTGACCGGCTGGCTCTACCGGGTGCCGGGCCGCACCGAGCCGGGACCGGCCATGCTCTCGCTGCACGGCGGCCCCGAGGCGCAGGAGCGACCGGTGTTCTCCCCGCAGCACCAGGCGATGCTGGCCGCGGGGATCGCGGTGCTGGCGCCGAACATCCGCGGCTCGTCGGGTTTCGGTCGCGCCTTCGTGCACGCCGACGACGTCCACGGTCGGCGGGACGCCTTCGAGGACGTGATCACCAGCGCCGACGAGCTGGTCCGGCTCGGCGTGGCCGCTCCCGACCGGATCGCGATCACCGGACGCTCGTACGGTGGCTACCTGACCCTGGCCGGTCTGGCGTTCTACCCGGGCTACTTCGCTTGTGGGGTGGACATCTGCGGCATGTCGGACCTGCACACCTTCTACCGCGACACCGAGCCGTGGATCGCTGCCGCCGCGGTCAGCAAGTACGGCGACCCGGTGACCGATGCCGGACTGGTCGCGGCGATCTCCCCGCTGCACCGGGCCGACAACATCACCGAGCCGCTGCTGGTGGTGCACGGCGAGCTGGACACCAACGTGCCGATCGGCGAGGCGCACCAGATCGTGGCCGCGCTGCGCGAGCTGGGTCGGCCGGTGCAGTACCTGCAGCTCGACGGCGAGGGGCACGAGTACCGGCGCGTGGACTCGCGGACGCTGTTGATCACCACGATGCTCGAGTTCCTGACCGGGGCGCTGCAGGCCGACGGTCAGGAGCGCCACTCCAGCCCGGCGCCGCCGTCGCGGAGTCGCTCGAGCTCCTGACGCCGGGCACGCATCTCGTCATCGATCCGGCGGAGCACGGCAGCAGCGGCCGGCGATCGGGCCGGGTGGGGTGAGCGGAACTCACCGCCGTCGGTCCTGATCACGAACTCGTCGCCCAGCACCCCGGCCAGGCGCCGGCCCAACCGCCGCGCCTCCGCGGTGTGGGCGGCCTGGGCCGCCGGGTCCTTCCACTCGTCGTCGTCCAGGCCGGCGTCGTAGGCGGCGTCCCACGCCCTCAGCTCCTCGGTCAGCTCCGCGTCCAGACCGAGGTCGGCGTAGTCGATCGGGTCCGGCGCCCAGATCACGCTCCCGGCGTAGTCGGAGAACAACCGGACGACGATCGGATCCGTCACGGCCCGAATGTAGTCGGCCGCGAGCTCGCGGCCACCCCACCCCCGTCAGCGTGTAGGCGGGT
>JBMDXL010000086.1:0-2926 GCA_048594465.1 Microlunatus sp.
GTAGACGTACAGGCTCTCGCCCGGGAAGATCCACGACAGCCCGTCGCGGAGCCGGTCCCGCCAGGACTCCCAGCTGTGACCGTCGCGGGACTCGACGTAGTTGACCGTCATCCCGGTCTCGGTGAAGACCGGCACCATCGAGCGGTTGAACACGATCAGCGGCTCGTAGACCCCGCAGGACTGGAACAGCCGGTCGACCATCCGGATCGGCTTGGTCCGGTAGCGGTTCATGAACTTGACCACGGGCGCGAACGCGGGGTCCTCGCCCCGGAGCGCGCCGATGTCGGTGAAGACGAACGAGCCGGACTGGAGCAGCAGCGAGCCGTACGTCTCCGGGTAGCGGACGGCGGTGGTGAGCGAGGCGATCGCCCCGAAGCTGGACCCCATCAGCGCCCGACCCGACGGGTGGGCGATCAGCGGGAACTGCTCCTCCAGCTGGCCGACCAGCTCCTTGGTGATCCAGCGGGCGTGCGGACCGGAGTTCGGGTACTCCCGCAGCCGGTCCCCGGGGTAGGTGAAGGCGACCACGGTCTCGGCCATGTCCAGCCGGTGGATGAGGTTGTCCAGCACGGTCTTCATCGACGCGTACTCCAGGAAGTCGCCGCCGTCGTGCACGACCAGCAGCGGATACCGCTTGGTGGTCCGGAACCGCGCCGGCAGATAGAGCGTGACCCGGTTGTCCCGTCGCTGCGCCTGGCTCCTGATCATGAGCTCGACCAGCTCACCGGGCCGGGCCTCCGGGTCGTGCAGCGCCCAGTCGGGCACCGAGTAGCCGAGGCCGTAGCAGACCGACGAGTCGCCCACCGGGCTGCGCGCGACGCGCCCGTTGAGCGGGTCGTTGAACCGCTCCCAGTGATCACCCCGACGCACCTCGAGCTGGTACTCCACCCGCGAGTCCCGCGGGATCTCGACCACCACGAACCACAGGTCGGTGCCCTCGATCCGGCGCAGCGGCAGCTGGTCGGGGATGCCGACCACCCGGTGCCGCAGGAACACCTGATCGGCCTGCTGCCAGGCCACGAAGGTCGCCTGGGTGCCCTCCATGATCGGGAAGTCGTGCTTGTCGACGAACCGCTCGAGGGCCTGCTGGTCGAGGACCTTGGACTCCCGCAGGCGGTTGATCGCCAGCTTCTCGCGCCGCGCCATCAGGCGGTCCGCGCCGTGACCACGTCGGCGTCGACCGGACGCCGGACCGGTTGGCCGCTCTCGTCGAACGGCACGCCGGCGCGCTCCTCGACGATGTGGTCCTCGGTGCGGGCCCAGACCGCCCCGTCCCGGGTCAGCCACCGGGCGCCGACCGGCGGCGGCCAGGTGCCGGTCAGGTCGACCCGCACACCGTCGTCGAAGAGCAGGCAGGTCCAGCCCTTGAACCGCCGGGCCAGCAGCGCGAGCTGGTAGGGGTCGTGCATGGGCAGCCGGTGCCGCGGGTGCGGGAAGGTCAGCACCCCGGAGAAGATCCCGAGACCCTCCGCCCACACCTCCGGCAGTCGTCGGCCCGCCGGACGGTGGGCGCCGAACAGCACCACCCGGTCCGAGAGGGCCATCGCCCCGGCCGACCAGGTGATCACCGGTTCCTTGATCATCGCCGCCAACCCGAACACGTGCAGCAGGTGCAGCAGCACCCCGACGTGACCGCCGGTGATCACCAGACCGGCGCTGTCGTCGACCAGCGCGGCCAGCTCCCGGCGGTGGCGCTGGACGCTGTCCCGCTCCCCGATCGCCGTCGCGGTGTAGAACCGGTGCCGTGACGCCGCCACCTCGGCCAGGTGCCAGGTGTCCAGGGCGCGCAGCGACCGGATCCCGTCGGCCACCGCCGCTGCCCGGACCGTCGACATCTTGTCCCGCCGGTTGACCTCCTCGATGGCGGCCACGGCGTGGAACAACCGCTGCGCGTAGACCGCCTGCTGCTCCTCCAGCAGCTCGGTCAGCCCGCGCTCGGCGGCGGCGTACTCGGCGTCCTCGCTCATCAGCTCCTGCCACCGCCGGTAGAGGAACAGGTTGACCATCCGACCGCCGAGCACCTCGCCGAGCTCGGCGTCGGCCGCCTCCCGCTCACGCCAGCCGGCGTTGATGGTGGCCACCGACCCGGTGGGGATCAGCTCGGCGACGGCGGTCCGGGTGGCGGTGGTGCGGCGTTGGGGACCGAGGACGGTGACGTCCACGATCAGCCGGCGTGGACGGTGATGGTCTCACCGACGTCGTTGAGCATGCCCCGCAGGACGTCGAAGTCCGGGTGCTTCAGGCGGACGTACGCGTTGGCCATGTAGCCGGCCTCGACGGCCTGCGTCGGGGTTCCGGCCGGTGGCAGGTGGGCGTCGATCACCCACTCGCCGTACTGCTGCTGCATCTCCTCGACCCCGTCGTAGCCCCGGATCCGGCCGTCGGCGGTCGGACGCAACGCGATCATGCCAGCGGCGTGGCGGCGGCTGAGCGACGCGTGCACGTCGCCGTGCACCACCGCCCGGGCCCACTCGGTGAACAGGTCCACGTCGTTGCCGGCCGCGTACAGGTCCCAGGCCCCGACCCCGGCGGGCCGGCAGCCGACCTCGGAGAAGCGCAGTCCCTTGGGGCCGGAGAACCACTCCATGTGGGTGGCCGAGGTGCCGATGCCGAGCACCTCGTTCACCCGCTGCCCCATCTCCTTGAGCTCGCCGTAGCCGTCGGCGCTGTCGACCCGGTTGGTGGAGACGAACTGCGGCGAGATCCAGCGGGTCCGCATCGCCTCCAGCACGTTCGGGTAGTAGTGGCAGACGAAGTCGTACGCGGGAGCCCCGTCGATCGAGAGCGTGTCGTAGAAGCCCTCGTGGCCCTCGACGAACTCCTCCAGGGCCACCGAGCCGACACCCTCCGCGCCGAACTGGGCCAGGGCCGCATCCAGCTCGGTGTCGTTGTCCACCCGGCTGGTGCCCGACGCGCCGGCCGCGGC
>JBMDXL010000860.1:0-4728 GCA_048594465.1 Microlunatus sp.
TCGTCTCCCGCCCAGCTGGTTGTGAAGTCCATGGCCGTTGACGTGCCTACCAACCAGCCCGCTCCAGGGCCAGAAGTGAGACCGAGATGTCCGGCAAGACCTCGGGTGCGTCGTCGCGCGCCCACAACTCCAAGTCGACCCCCAGCAAGGGCAAGAAGGCCAAGAGCGTGAAGGCCGACGGCACCCCCAAGCAGCGCTGGACCGCGGCCGAGCGTCGCGAGTCCAACCGCCCGCCCCGTCGCAGCTCGGGTCGCCAGTACGAGGACCCCCGTTCCGACTCCCCGCGTACGCAGGGTCGCGGAGGCGACAACCGCCACGAGAACCGCAGCTACGACCGCCGCGATGACCGTCCGCGCTCCGACCGTGACGACCGTCCCCGCTACGAGCGCTCGGACCGCAACGACCGTCCCCGCAACGACCGCTCGGACCGGCCGGCCAACGGCTACCGCTCGGACCGCGCGTCCACCGGGTACCGCTCGGACCGGCCGACCAGCGACCGCGGCCGGGACGGCCGGCCCTCGTTCGACCGTCGGGACGACCGCTCGCGCTCGTTCGATCGTCGGGGCGACCGTCCCTCGTACGACCGTCGGGACGACCGTCCGCGTCGTGACGACCGTCCGTCGTACGACCGTCCGCGTCGTGACGACCGGCCGTCCTACGACCGCCCGCGGCAGCAGGACCGTCGCTTCGACGACCGCCCCCGCTTCGAGCGGAACGACCGTCCCGACCGCTCGCGCGGTGAGTCCTCGGCTCCCGAGTCGGACCAGATGAGCTGGGAGGCGCCGTCGCAGGACGTGTCGACCGCTCCGGAGCCGACCACGGCGCTGCCCACCTCCGGTGGTTTCGCCGCGCTGGGTCTGCCCAAGGCGCTGGTCTCCGCGCTGCACGCCGGCGGCATCACGCAGCCCTTCCCGATCCAGGCCGCGACCATCCCCGACGCCCTCACGGGTCGGGACGTCCTCGGTCGCGGTCAGACCGGCTCGGGCAAGACCCTCGGCTTCGGTCTGCCGATGATCACCCAGCTGTCCGGTTCCAACGCCCCGGCCGGCTGCGCCCGCGCCCTGGTGCTGGTGCCGACCCGCGAGCTCGCGCTCCAGGTGGCCGACGTGCTGGCCCCGCTGGCTCGGATCCAGGGCCTCAGCCTCACGCTGGTGGCCGGCGGCATGCCGTACGGTCCGCAGCTCAAGGCCTTCGAGCGGGGCGTCGACATCGTCGTGGCCACGCCCGGTCGGCTGATCGACCTGATGGACCAGGGTGCGGCCGACCTCACCCGGGTCGAGGTCGTCGTGCTGGACGAGGCCGACCACATGGCCGACCTCGGCTTCATGCCCGCTGTCACCCAGATCCTCGACACGGTGCCGGCCGGCGGGCAGCGGCTGCTCTTCTCGGCCACCCTCGACGGGGCCGTCAGCCGGCTGGTCAAGCGCTACCTGGTCGACCCGGTCACCCACGAGGTCGACTCGGGCCAGGCCAGCGTCGACTCGATGGAGCACCACGTGCTCCTGGTCCGTCCGTCCGACAAGGCCACCGTGACGGCCGAGATCGCCGGCCGCGACGGTCGTACGGTCATCTTCGTCCGCACCCAGCTGGGCGCGAACCGGGTGGCCGAGCAGCTCCGGGAAGCCGGCGTGCTCGCCGGTGCCCTGCACGGTGGTCTGACCCAGGGCGCCCGGGCCCGGATGCTCGCCGCGTTCAAGGACGGGCGCCTGCCCGTGCTGGTCGCCACCGACGTCGCGGCCCGGGGCATCCACGTCGACGAGATCGGTCTGGTCCTCCAGGTCGACCCGCCGGCCGGCCCCAAGGACTACCTGCACCGCGCCGGCCGTACGGCTCGGGCCGGTGAGACCGGGGTCGTCGTGACCCTGGCCCTGCCGCACCAGCGTCGTGAGGTCGAGCGCCTCACCCGCCAGGCCGGGGTCCAGACCGTCCCGCTGAACGCCGAGCCCGGTGACACCCTGGTGGAGGCCGCCACCGGCTCCCGAGTCCCCACCGGCCCGGCCGTCTCCCAGCAGGAGTTCGACAAGCTGGTCGCGCCGCCGGCCCGTCCGGCCAAGCGGCACCCCGGTCAGGGCAACCGCGGTCGGGGGAACTTCCGCGGTGGTTCTGCCGGTCGTCGTCCGCGCTACTGAGGTCCTGATCTCCCGCTGACGCCCCCTTTCGCTCACCGACGCCCCCTCTGCATGGAGTGCGTCAACGAGCGAAAGGGGGCGTCAGCGCGTTCTGGGGAGTGAGAGGGCGTTCGCGGGCAGTGTCGGCGTCGGCCGCTACCGTCGGCGGGCATGGAGCAGCGACTGAGTCTGGTGACCCTGGGTGTGGCCGATCTCGACCGGGCCACCCGGTTCTACGCGGCACTGGGCTGGGATCCCGGCAGCGACAGCGACGGCGTCACCTTCTTCCAGACCGGTGGGCTGGTCGTGGCGCTGTGGAGCCGGGCCGAGCTGGCCGCCGACTCGGCCGTGACCGACACCGGCGGCTGGGGCGGTGTCACCCTGGCCCAGAACGTCCGCAGCCCGCAGGAGGTGGACGACGTGCTGGCCACCGCCGAGCGGGCCGGCGCCACCCTCGGACGGCCCGGGGCGGAGACGTTCTGGGGCGGCTACTCCGGGATCTTCGTCGACCCCGACGGGCACCCCTGGGAGATCGCCCACAACCCCTTCTGGGTGCTCACCGACGACGGGCGGACGCTGCTCGGCCCGTCCTGAGCGCGACGCGGGCCGGGACCGGGCGACGTGGGGCGCGTACGCAGAGCAGACGTCGACAGCAGCCGGCGCCACCGCCGACTAGCCTTCCGTCGGTGAACATCTCCGTGGCCGACCTGGTGGTGTCGGTGGCCACCGACGCCGACGCGTCGGGGATGGTCGACGTCATCCACGCCGCCTTCGGTGCCCGGCCCCCGCTCGACCCGCCCTCCACCGCCGTGCAGGAGACCCCGGACTCGATCCGGGACCAGCTCGCCGCCGGCGGCGGCATCTACGCCACCGTGGACGGCGCTCCGGCCGGCTCGATCCTGCTGCACCCGGTCGCCGACCGACCGGGCGTGGTGAGCTGGCACCGCGTGTCGGTGCACCCGCACTTCCAGCGTCACGGGATCGCCACGGCCATGGTCGATGCCGCGCTCGACCACGCAGCCGAGCTGGGCTTCGCCACCGCCGAGCTGTTCGCCCGGGAGGAGTTCACCGAGCTGATCGCCTTCTGGCAGCACCGGGGATTCGACGTGGACCGGACGGCCCCCAACGGCGTGGTGCTGTCCCGCGCGCTGCCGGTGGCCGTGGAGGTGCCTACCGCCGAGCAGATGCAGGATCTGGGGGTCCGTCTCGCCGCGCTGCTGCGTCCGGGGGACCTGCTGATCGCCAACGGCGACCTCGGGGCCGGCAAGACGACCCTGACCCAGGGCATCGGTCGCGGCCTGGACAGCGAGGGCGCGGTGATCTCGCCGACGTTCGTGCTCTCCCGGATCCATCCCTCACGTACGGCGCGTCCGGTCCTCGTGCACGTGGACGCCTACCGGCTGGGCAGTGCCGAGGAGCTCGACGACCTCGATCTGGACGCCACCGCCGCCACCGCCGTCACCGTGGTCGAGTGGGGTGCCGGACTGGCCGAGGGGCTGGCCGAGCACCGGCTGGAGATCGACATCCGGCGATCGAGCGCCGCTGAGACCGGCGCCGACGGCCGGATGGTGCTCCTGCGTCCCGTGGGGGAGCGCTGGTCCGACGTCGACCTGACCGCCCTGAGGACCGGGAGCCACCATGGCTGAGGCCACCACCCGCCGTGTCGTCCTCGGGATCGACACCGCCACCGTCGTCTGCGTCGGTCTGGCCGTCGACGGCCGCGAGGTCGGTCTCGGTCAGGTCGCCGACCGGATGGCCCACGTCGAGCAGTTGACCCCGCTGGTCCGCCAGGTCTGCCGGGAGGCGGGGGTGGCGGTGACCGAGCTGACCGACGTCGTGGTCGGGCTCGGCCCGGGGCCGTACACCGGGCTGCGGGTCGGCATCGTCACCGGTCGGGTGCTCGCCGAGGTTGCCGGTGCCCGGCTGCACGGCGTCTGCACCCTCGACGTGATCGCGGCCGCGTACGTCGGCGACGGTCCGGCCGGGGTCGGTGGTGAGTTCGTGGTGGCCACCGACGCGCGACGCAAGGAGGTCTACTGGGCGCGCTACGCCGCCGACGGGACCCGGCTCGAGGGTCCCGCGGTGAACCCGGCCGACGACGTGCCGCGGCTGCCCACGGTCGGCCCGGGGACCCTGCTGTACCCCGACCGGCTGCAGGTCGCCGCGGGGCCGACGACGCTGGATCCCGGCGTCCTGGCCCGCCTCGGTCCCGGTCTGGCCGACGCCGGGATCGAGCCGCTCTACCTGCGCCGTCCCGACGCGACCGAACCCGGTCGGCGCAAGTCGGTGCTCACCCGACGGGGTCCCCGGTGACCGCGACCGGCCCGGAGATCAGCGTCGCGGTGGCCCGGCTGGACGACCTGCCCGGGATCATGGGTCTGGAGACGGCCGGGTTCGCCGCGACCGAGCAGTGGAGCGAGCGCAGCTGGCAGGGCGAGCTGCTCGGTGACGGCCGGACCACGCTGCTGGCCCGTCGGCACGTCCCGGTCGGGGTGATCGCCCTTCAGACGGTCGGTGACGTCGCCGACCTGCACCGCCTGGTCGTCGCGCCCCGCCACCGCCGCCAGGGCGTGGGCGCGGCCCTGGTGGTGGCCGGCCTGATCGCCGTCCGGCACGCCGG
>JBMDXL010000861.1:0-2071 GCA_048594465.1 Microlunatus sp.
GACAAGGGGGCGGTCCTCACCCAGCTGTCGCAGTGGTGGTTCGGCCAGCTCACCGACCTCGTCGACCACCACGTGCTCTCCACCGACGTGCCCGAGGCGGTGCGGGGCCGGGCCGTGATCTGCGAGCGGCTGGAGATGATCGGCGTGGAGTGCGTGGCCCGGGGGTATCTGACCGGGTCCGGCTGGGTGGAGTACCAGGAGTCGTCAGAGGTCTGCGGCGTGCCCCTGCCCGCCGGTCTGCACGACGGGTCGCGCCTGGCCGAGCCGATCTTCACCCCGGCGACCAAGGCCGCGCTGGGCGAGCACGACGAGACCGTCTCGTACGCGGTGGTGGTGGACACCGTCGGCGCCGACGTGGCCGAGCGGATCCGGGACCTGACCCTGGCCGTCTACCGGCGGGCCGAGGGCATCGCCCGGGACCGCGGCATCGTGCTGGCCGACACCAAGCTCGAGTTCGGCCGCCGCCCCGACGGCACGATCGCGCTGGCCGACGAGGTGCTGACCCCCGACTCGTCCCGGTTCTGGGACGCCGCCCGCTGGGCCGACGGTGTGCTGGAGTCCTACGACAAGCAGTACCTGCGGGACTGGCTGCTGCACGAGTCCGGCTGGGACCGGCACAGCGGCGAGGCGCCGCCGGCGCTCCCGCCGGCGGTCGTCGAGGCCACCCGGGAGCGCTACCTGCAGGCGTACGAGCGGTTGACTGGCACGCCGTTCACCGGCTGAGCCCGGTCGCAGCCGGCTCAGCTGCAGGTGATGGTGGTCCCGTTCACCTCGTGCACGCCGGGACCGAGCTGGGCGCACTGGCTCAGCACCGCCGTCACCGCGATGATCGACACGATGCCGATGATGACCGCCACCACCGTGCTCAGGACGCCCACGATGATGCCGATCAGCGCGGGGGTGTTCTTGAACCCGGCCTTCTTCGACTTGCGCAGGGCCACGATGCTGACGATCAGGCCGATGATCGCGGTGAAGAAGGAGAGGACCAGGCCGACGATGCCGAGCGTCTTGCCGGGGTCCTCGGCAGTCCCGGTGCCGTACGCCGGCTGACCCTCCGGGGGGTAGCCCGGCTGGGGCTGACCCGGCTGGGGGTCCTGGGGTGGGTAGCCGCCGGACGACGGGGGATTGGGATCGGACACGGTGGCTCCTCAGTCGCGACGACGCGTTCCGTGGTCATCGTTTCAGGGCCGACTGGCCGTCGCCAGCAGGTCCGGGTGAGCCGCCGACCATCGTGACCGCATCGTGACGCCTCGGTCTCGCCGGCGAGGCCCGGACGCCGGGCCCCAGTAGGATCGCGGCCATGGCGCGAGTGGTGGTCGACGTGATGCCCAAACCCGAGATCCTCGATCCGCAGGGCAAGGCGGTGACCGGGGCGCTCGGCCGCCTCGGCTACGGCGGGCTGACCGTGCGGCAGGGCAAGCGGTTCGAGGTCGAGGTCGACGGCGACCTCACCGACGAGCGGCTGGCCGAGATCCACGACGCGGCCGAGAAGCTGTTCGCCAACACCGTGATCGAGACCTTCGACGTGCGGGTCGACGACGCCGGGGACCGCGCCTGATGGCTGCGCGGATCGGTGTCGTCACCTTCCCCGGTTCGCTGGACGACCACGACGCCCTGCGCGCCGTCCGGCTCAGCGGCGCCGAGGCGGTCCCGCTCTGGCACGGCAGCGACTCCCTCGCGGGGGTGGACGCGGTCATCCTGCCCGGCGGGTTCTCCTACGGCGACTACCTGCGCTGCGGGGCGATCGCCCGGTTCGCCCCGGTGATGAACGAGGTGATCACCGCCGCGGGCGCGGGGATGCCGGTGCTGGGCATCTGCAACGGCTTCCAGGTGCTGTGCGAGGCCGGCCTGCTGCCGGGCGCGCTCGTCCGCAACGACGTGCGCACCTTCGTCTGCCGCGACCAGCGCCTGCTCGTCGAGGACGCCTCCACGTCGTGGACCTCGGCCTTCACGGCGGGTCAGGAGATCACCATCGTGCTCAAGAACGGCGAGGGCCGCTATCTCGCCGACGCTGAGACCGTGGCGCGGCTCGAGCGGGAGGGGCGGGTCGTGTTCCGCTACCTGGACAACC
>JBMDXL010000862.1:0-2979 GCA_048594465.1 Microlunatus sp.
TATTTAGTGACCAGTGGAAACCGAAGATTGTCGGCGAGTTGAACGGCCAGCAGGTCAAGCTCGTCAAGTTCCAGGGGCCGTTCGTCTGGCACCACCACGACCACGAGGACGAACTCTTCCTGGTCGTCAAAGGCCTGGCCAACCCGGCGAACAACCAGTTCACCGCGGCGAAGTGGTCGCCCTTCCTGGAATGGTCGTCCTGGAAGAACTATCTGATCCCTGGTCTAGTGGGGACTCTGCAGGCCGCCGCGATCAGCGTCGTGCTCGCGGTCGTTGCCGGGATCCTGCTCGGCATGGGTCGACTCTCGCAGATCGTCCCCCTGCGGATCGCTTGCGGGGTGTTCGTGGAGTTCTTCCGCGCCGTCCCGGTGCTGATCATGATGTTCTTCGCCTACTACTTCGGCCTGTTCACTCTGGGCATCAGCGGCAGCGTGCTCCCGCTGTTCGGCGCCGTGGTCGGTCTGACCTTCTACAACGCCTGCGTGATCGCGGAGCTCGTCCGTTCCGGTGTCTACTCGTTGCCCCGAGGCCAGCGCGAAGCCGGCTACGCCATCGGTCTGACCTCGACCCAGACGCTGGTCTCGGTGCTGCTGCCCCAGGCGATCACGGCCATGCTGCCGTCGATCGTCAGCCAGCTGGTGGTCATCCTCAAGGACTCGGCCCTGGCCTACAACATCGCCTACCTGGAGCTGCTCCGGCAGGGTCAGAACCTCGCAGTCTTCAAGGGCAACCTGATCCCCACCCTCATCGTGCTGGCGGCCATCTACATCGTCATCAACTGGGCCCTGACCCGGGTGGCCCGGGCCCTCGAGTCCCGGCTGCGCAGCGGCAAGCGCGGGATCAAGCCGGGGCCGCTGAACCCGGGCACCAACCCGGCCCTGGCCACCGACGCCGAGCCGTCGGAGGCAGCGGAGGCCGGTGCCACCGACCGTTAGCGCCGACCGGCGGCACGCGAATCGGCAGCCGTGGGTCAGCCGAGCTCACGCAGAGCGGCCAGCAGCCGGTCGACGTCACTCTCGTCGTTGTAGGGCGCCAGTCCGACGCGAACGGCCCCGTGGTCACCCAGACCGAGGTGCCGGGAGGCCTCCAGGGCGTAGAAGGCACCGGCCGGGGCATTGACCCCCGCAGCGGCGAGGGCGAGGCTCACCTCGCCGGCTGTCCGCCCGGGGAGGTCGAAGAGCACCGTCGAGGTCCGCCGGGAGGCCACGCTGTAGACGGCGGCACCGAGCGTCCTCAGACCGTCCTCCAGACGGCGCAGCAGCGCGCGCTCGTGGGCGTGGAGCCGACCGAAAGCCGACGTCAGTCGGGCCGGGCGGTCCTCCCCCGTTCCCTGGGACGCCAGGTAGTCGACCGCCGCCGTGGTGCCGGCCAGCAGCTCGTACGGAAGGGTGCCGAGCTCGAACCGCTCCGGTACGGCGTCGCTGGAGGGCAGCAGCTTGTCGGGCCGCAGACCGGCCAGCCAGGCGGGGTCGGCGGCCAGGACCCCGAGGTGCGGTCCCCCGAACTTGTACGGGGAGCAGACCACCACGTCGGCTCCGAGCGCGATCCGGTCGAGGCGGACGTGGGCGGCCAGATGCACGGCGTCGACCCACAGGAGCGCCCCGGCCTGGTGGGCGAGGGCAGCGATCCGTCCGTGATCGGGGATGGTGCCGATCAGGTTGCTGGCCCCGGTGACCGCGACGAGGCGGGTCCGCGCGGAGACGGTCGCCTCGAGCTGGTCGAGATCGAGCTCGGCGGTGGCCGGGTCGAAGTCCACCCTCCGCTCCGTGGCGCCCACCCGGTCGGCGGCGAGCAACCAGGGCCGGATGTTGCCGTCGTGGTCGAGCCGGGTGACCACCACCTCGTCGCCCGGTCCCCACTCGCGGGCCAGCGTGCGGGCGAACTCCAGGGTCAGCTGGGTCGCGCTGCGGCCGAACACGATGCCGCCGGCGTCGCTGCCCAGGTAGTCTGCCATCGCGGCGCGCGCGTCGGTCACGATCTGGTCCGCGTTCCGCTGCGCCGGGTTGTCGAGGCCCCGGTTGGCCAGCGGGGCGGTCAGGGCGGCCGTGATCGCCTCGATCACCGGCGTCGGCGTCTGGGTCCCGCCGGGTGAGTCGAAGAAGGCCAGTCCGGACGTCAGCGCGGGGACGTCGTGGCGCAGCCGCGCCACGTCCAGCACCGAGGTCACCGGGCGGTCTCGGTGGCCCGCGACTCGCGCACCACGACCACCTTGATCTGGCCGGGGTAGGTGAGCTCCTCCTCGATCTGCTTGGCCAGGTCGCGCGCCATCACCTGGGCCTCGATGTCGTCGATCTGGTCGGGAGCCACCATCACCCGGATCTCGCGACCGGCCTGCATGGCGAACACCTTGTCCACCCCGGCGTGGGCGGAGGCGAGGCTCTCCAGCTTCTCCAGCCGCTGCACGTACGCCTCGATGCTCTCCCGTCGTGCGCCGGGACGGCTGCCGCTGATCGCGTCGGCGGCCTGCACCAGCACGGCCTCCACGGTGCGCACCTCGACCTCGTTGTGGTGAGCCTCGATGGCGTGCACGATGTCGGGGTTCTCGCCGTACTTGCGGGCCAGGTCGGCCCCGATCATGGCGTGCGAGCCCTCGACCTCGTGGGTGAGCGCCTTGCCGATGTCGTGCAGGAAGGCGGCGCGACGGCACTGCGCGACGTCCAGCCCGAGCTCGGCGGCCATCAACCCGGCGATGTGACCGGACTCGACCAGGTGCTTGAGCACGTTCTGCCCGTACGACGTCCGGTAGCGCAGGCTGCCCAGGATGGGGACCAGCGCAGGGTGCAGATCGGAGATGCCGACCTCGGCCAGGGCGTCCTCGGCGGCCCGCAGGCACTGCGCCTCGATCTGACCCTTGCTGCGCTCGTGCACCTCCTCGATCCGCGCCGGGTGGATCCGCCCGTCCTTGACCAGCTCGGTCAACGTCATCCGGGCGGTCTCGCGCCGGACCGGGTCGAAGCAGGACAGCAGCACCGACTCCGG
>JBMDXL010000863.1:0-6824 GCA_048594465.1 Microlunatus sp.
AGTCGGCGGACCGAGCCGATCGTGCTGACCGACCGTACGGGAGCCGCGGACGTGCTCCGCGAGCTCTGCCTGGCCGCCTGAGACCGCCCACCGCCTGAGACCGCCCACCGCCTGAGACCCCGTCCCGCCTGAGACCCCGCACCGCCTGAGACCACGCACCGCCTGAGACCCCGCCCCGCCTGAGACCGCCCGGCGAACCGACCGCCCCCTCGACGCGTCCGCCCGGTCAGTGCTGCGTCAGTCCTCGCTCCGGCGACGACTGGGCCCCAGACTCGGCAGCCAGAACACCAGCAGGACCAGTACGCCGACCGCCGCGGCCGCCATCACCTGCGGCAGCACCAGACCGAGACCCTCCACCAGACCACCGGTCAGCGCCAGCAGCTGGGCGAACAGCTGGATGGCCAGATAGCGCCGCAGCGGCAGTTCCAGCACCCGCAGCTCGACCCGGGTCGTCCACGACGCCTGCCCGGCGATGGTGGCCAGCTGCATCAGCGCCGGCACCCCGGCCACCAGCAACGGCGTACGCCAGGGGGACGCCGGGTCGGGGTCGAACACCATCAGCAGACCGAGCAGCATCACCAGCACCCCGGTCACCAGGGTGCCGGGGGCGAGGCCGATGATCACTAGCAGGACGGTCACCGCCACCCAGCCGGGCGGACCGGTGACGACCAGCGAGGCGCACAGCAACCCGAGCCCGACCACGGCCAGCCGCAGGACGCCGCCCGGGACCGCGGTGTCGGTCCGGATCCGTACGGGTGGGCGGCGGGCCGTGCTCTGGTCGGGGAGATAGGCCAGCACCCAGGTCCGGGCCCGACGCAGCGACCGCTCGACCCGCGCCCAGGTCCAGCCCCCGACCGTGACGCCCGGTGTCGGGGCGGGTGGCCCGCTCGCTCCCGACGGGTCGCTCATCGCCGCCCCCGCAGCCGACCGAGCGCGGACAGCCGCACGCCGGGATCGGTGGTCTGGTCCATCCAGGTCAGCAGCTCCACGCCGGAGCCAGCGAGCTGGGCGAGACGGTCGGCTCGTTCCATGGCCACGATCCGGTACGCCACGTAGAGACGCTCCGGGATGCCGGAGATCAGCAGCGTCGGCAACGTGTCGACCGCCAGCACCCGGTGACCGGCCCGCCGCCAGGTGCGGGCCATGGCCGCGGCGTCGTCGTCCAGGAAGGTGGAGAACACCACGATCAGCGCGCCCGAGGGCAGTCGCGGCAGCCGCTGGCGACGGGTCGGCTCACCCTCCGGCTCGGCCAGGGCCAGCTGCTGCGTGAGCAGCTGCAGCTGACGCCGCCCGCCGGCCGGTGGGGCCGGTCGGCGCAGGCGGCCGAGGTCCTCCAACCCGACCCGGTCGCCGGCGGCGATGTACTGCCGGGCCAGCGAGATGGCCGCGTGCCGGGCCACGTCCAGCGAGGTCGTCTCGTCCTCGCGCAGCCGGGTGGCGTCGCCCCAGGTGGACACCCGGGGGCCGACCTGGTCGCGTGAGTCGATCACCAGCATCACGGTGGCGTCGGCCGTGGCGAACGTGCGCCGCACGTACAGGCGGTTGATGGTGCGGTCCGCCCGCCCGCCCGCGGCTCCCGCGCCGGTTCCCGGGCCCGCGGCGGGACCGGTGTTCAGCCGGGCCGTCACCCGCCAGTCGATCCGGCGCAGCCGGTCGCCCGGCGCGAACACCGCCACGTCGTGCAGGTCGCCGCCCGAGCCGGCGCGCCGGGACGTGTGCGGACCGGTCAGACCCTGCAGCCGGAAGGGCAGGGGCAGCTCCTCCAGCGCCCGGGGGCTGGGCAGGATCGTCATGGTCAGCGGCCGGTCCGGGCCGGACACCGTGCTGAGCAGACCGTCCGCCCCGACCGCCCGGTGCGACAGCCCGAACAGCGCCCGCCGACCGGTCCGGACGGTGCTCATGGACACGGCCAGCGTCCGGCGCTCGGCCACCACCAGGGCCTCGGCGGGGCGGTGGCCGGGGGCCTGCACCCGCAGGGCCAAGACGGTCGGCTGCTCCGCGGGAGCGACCTCCACCGCGGCCTCCACCGTGCCGGTCACCCCGGTCGGCTGGTCGTCGCCGAGCAACCGGACGATCGGCACCAGGCGCGGCCGTCGGGACGTGCCCCAGGCCAGTCCGAGCAGCAGCGGCACCCCGATCGCCACCACGTCGGGTCGCCGGGCGACGACCCCGAGCACCACCAGCACCACCCCGCCGCCCAACCAGCCGACGGCGGACGGAGCCAGCCACCAGACCAGACCGGCCCGCGGATCCGGGGGCCGGCGGCTCGGCTCGTCCTCGTAGCCCAGCCCGGCCCCGAAGCTCACGCCCGCGCCACTCAGCGGAGGCCGACGGACGTCGGACCCGGCACCTGGTCCAGCTGGGTGGCCACCACATCTGCCGCCTGCAGACCCGAGGCCCAGGTCTGCGGGTTGAGGGTGATCCGGTGGGCCAGCGCGGCGACGGCGATCTCCTTGACGTCCTCGGGCAGGACGAAGTCCCGTCCCTGCAGGACGGCCAGCGCCCGCGCCACCAGCAGCAGGGCGAGCGAGCCGCGGGGCGACGCGCCGACCTCCACCCCGGGGTGCCGACGGGTGCTGGCCGCCACCGCCACGCAGTAGGACACGATGTCTGGCGCGACGGTGACCGCCTCCACCCCGGCCTGCATCCGCAGCACCGTGGCCGCGTCGACCACCGGGTCGACGGTGACGTCCTCGGACCGGCGGGCCAGCCGGCGGGTGAGCACATCGGCCTCCGCCGCCCGGCTCGGGTAGCCGACCCCCAGCCGCACCATGAAGCGGTCGAGCTGCGCCTCCGGCAGCGGGTAGGTGCCCTCGTACTCCACCGGGTTGGAGGTGGCCATCACGTGGAAGGGGCGGGGGAGCGCGAACGTCGTGCCCTCCACCGTCACCTGCCGCTCGGCCATCGCCTCCAGCAGGGCCGACTGTGTCTTCGGGGCGGTGCGGTTGATCTCGTCGGCCAGCAGCAGACCGGTGAACACGGGACCGGGCCGGAAGGAGAAGACCGCGTCCGCGGGGTCGTAGATGTAGGAGCCGGTGATGTCGGCGGGCAGCAGGTCCGGGGTGCACTGCAGCCGCCGGAACTCCAGGCCCAGGGCCGAGGCGAGACTGCGAGCGGCCAGCGTCTTGCCCAGGCCGGGCACGTCCTCGAACAGCACGTGCCCACCGGCCAGCAGCGCCGCCAGCGCGATCCGCAGCGGGGAGTCCATCTCCACCACCACGGTGCCGACCCGGTCCAGGACCCGGCGGGAGAGCTGGGCGACCTCGGGGACGGTCAGCGGTACGACCGGTTCGACCGGCTCGTCGCCCTCGACGCGGATGGCGGTGCTGGTCATCGACGATCCCCCTTCACTGCGGGCCGGTCGGCCCCGTTCCGCTCGCTGCCGAGCTTCTCCACCGCGGTCACGGACGCGACGAAGTCGGCGTACATCGGCCGTTCGTCCGGCTCGCTCACCACCGCGTACGCCCGCGGTCCCAGCGCCGCCTGGCAGGCCAGGTAGTCGCGGGGGTCGTCCAGGTCGAGGCCCTGCTGACCCAGCCGGTAGGTCGCGATCGCGTGCAGCCGGCGGACCGACTGGCGCTGCACCCGGGACTCGTAGCCCTGCATGGACCAGGACAACCGGGCCACCTCCCGGCGTACGCCGACGTCGGACCGCTGGTCCACGCTCTCCGGCCACGCCTGCTCGGTGTTGACCACCGGTGCCCGGCGCAGCCCGATCAGGGCGAGCAGCACCGCACCGAGGGCCAGGGCGTGCAGCAGGTCCAGACCCATGATCCAGAGCAGCAGGATCCAGCCCACCAGCCCGAGCGCGGTCAGCCCGAGCGTCTGGACGCTGAGACGGGAGCCGGTCACGGGTCGGTCCGGGCGGTGTGCCGCATGGCCTGGTCGAAGCCGCGCCAGGTGGCCGCCAGCCGGACCACTGCGGTCCGCGCGGTGCGGACGTCGTCGTCGCTGACCTCGTGCTCGGAGAAGCGGGCGCGGTGGTAGAGCCGGAGCAGCGTGTCGACGGAACCGCGCTCGGCCTGGGTGGAGCGCAGCACCGCCCCGGTGAACTCGGTCGGGCTGTCCGAGGGACGGCGCGGCACCCCGGACGCGATCGCGGCCTCCTCCAGGGCCAGCCAGCAGCGGAGGACGAGGTCGCGCGGCACGCCGCCGGTCTCGGCGAGGATGCTCTCGGCGACGTCGGCCCCGCGGAGCAGCGCCGGGAGGTCCGGTCCGGTCGCGATCACCCCGGCCGGGGTGGCGTCGGGCTCCTCGTCGTAGATCACCGCGCGGCGTGGTCGCCGCTGCCACAGCCACCGGGCCAGGTAGCCGAGTCCGAGCAGCACCGCGAGCCCGGCCAGGCCGGCCAGGATGCCGGCGATCCACTGCTGGACGGGGCTGGCCGCGCCCAGTGGTGGCGTACGGGTCGGTGGACTGAGGGCGGCCGAGTTGGAGGCCAGCCCGGGGACGGGTCGGCCGTCGAACCAGATCCGCGGTTCCAGCCACCACCCACCGGCGGTGCCGGCCGCGATCACGGCCAGCGCGGCCACCGCGCCCACGGCCACCAGGGCGGGGGTCAGCAGCGGCGTACGCGACGTCGCTGGCGTCGACCCCGGCCCGGCGGACATGGGCACAGGATAGGCGAGACCCCTCGTGGTGAGGGTGGGAACGGCGAGCCCGCGTCCGCGCTCGGCGCCCGCCGGCGTCGGACCCCTCGGTGTCGGGTCCGCGAGCCGGTCAGGCCCCGCAGCGCCCGGTCGGGCAGGACCCGCCCCGCGGCCGGCTGAACCGGTGCGGGGCGGGACCGAAGCCCGAGCGGACGGACGTCCCGGTGCCCTCAGGCCCGGGTGAGCGGGCGGGTGAGGGTGAGCGGATCGGCCAGGCAGGCGTCCCGGGCCGACATCGCCGCGCCGCGGACGACCCGCGGCTCGATCGACTCCAGCGGCACCACCAGCGTGGCGGCGAAGGCAGGATCAGACAGGCGTTCGCTGAGCTGAGCCTCCATCGCCTCCCGCAGGTACGGGGACAGGATGCCGATGAAGCCGCCGATGATGGCGGCGTGCGGATTGAGCACACCGAGCACGTCGTCGATCACTCGACCGAGGGCGGAACCGGCGTCGGCGAGCGTGCTGAGCACCCGCTCGTCGCCGGCCTCGGCCCGCGCCCGCAGCTGCTCGATCGCCCCGGTCGGGTCGACCCGAACTGCCTCGATGGCCTCGTCCATGGTCATCAGACCGCTGTGGCTGAGCAGCGCTTCGGGACCGAGCACGGTGGTCAGGCAGCCGGTGCGCCCGCACAGGCAGTCGGTGGTCTCGCCGCCGACGTTGCTGTGGGCGAGGTCGCCGGCCACGCCGTGGGCGCCGCCGAAGATCTGGCCGTCGACGATCAGACCGCTGCCGATGCCGCGCAGCCCGCCGAGGTAGACCGCCACCGAGTTCGGCGGCAGCCGGAGCTCGGTCCGGGTCGCGTACAGGCCGGCGAGCTGCGAGTCGTTGGCGACCCCCACGTGCACCCCGGTGACCCCGGCCTCCGTGAGCACCTCACGGATGCGCTCCCGCAGCGGGAACTCGACCCAGGGAAGCTCGGAGGAGTGCTCCAGCTGCCCCCGATCGCGCACCACCAGGCCGGAGGTGGCGATCTCGACCGAGATCACCTCGCGACCCTCCGGGACCTCGGCCAGTCGCCGGACCAGCACGTCCCGCACCTGGTCGAAGGCGTCATCGGGATCGGCGTCGGTGAGCGTGACCGGATCGTTGACCAGCCACAGCTCCTCCCCACCCATCGAGGTGGCCGCGATGGAGACGGCGTCCGGAGCGATGTGCACGCCGAGCGCGCACCACGGGTCGCCGTCGAGAGCGATCGGCCGCGTGGGCCGTCCGGCACCCGGACGACGCACCGGGTCCAGCTCTTTGACCAGTCGGCGGGACTTCAGGTCCCCGATCAGGTCGGTCAGTGTGGAGATCCCCAAGCCGCAACCACGAGCGATGTCGTGACGGCTGCAGGGTCCATGGTCTCGGACGTAGCAAAGGACTTGGGTTAGGTTGCCGTGGCGCAGATCCCCCGATCCTCCGCTGCGTCGCGCTCCCTCAGGAGCCGGCGCATAAGGCATGTCGGAAACGATAGTGGCTTTGCTGAACGGGTTTTGTGAAACGACCGCATCAATCGAATATTTTAGGCTTCAACTGTTAGTGGGAGCGATGCCACGCGACTCACGGACATTTTCTGTGTGACGCGAATCACATTACTCGCGAGTACTGTCCGCGTGCCCTCACGGGCCGATCGGCGTCCCGATCAGCCCGGTCGGACCCGGCGCGACAGCTCCGAGCGGTGACCGGGAGCCGATCTGGTCGGGGTCAGGGGCCGCTGCCGCTCGGCCACCGGCCGGGCGTGCGCCGGCGGGCGCCGCCGCCCCAGGTACCGTGATCGGCACCATGACCGCGACTCCACACCCGGGTGTCTCCACCGCCGCTCGTGGCGCCGACACCCCCAGCGCCGACCTGCCCCGTGTTGACCGAGCCCGTGCTGACCAGCCCGGGGCCGACCACCACGGCAGGACCGCCGCCGATCTGCCCGACGTGCCCGCGGCGTTCGACCGGGCCGCCGCGACGTACGACACGATGGTCAACCTCAACCCGGGCTACCACCGCCACCTGCAGTCCGCCGCGGACGCGCTGGCCGAGAAGCTGCCGACCGGTCCGGGACTGACCGTGGTCGACCTCGGCTGCGGCTCCGGCGCCTCCACCGACGCCCTGGTCAACAGCATGGGTCACCGCGGGCACGCGTTCACCGCGGTCGGGGTCGACGGTTCCGCGGGCATGCTCACCGAGGCCCGCTCCAAGCCG
>JBMDXL010000864.1:0-1809 GCA_048594465.1 Microlunatus sp.
GACCATCGCGAACCGGATCATCCCCGGCAGGTCCTGCATTAGCGTGTACCAGCGCTCCAGGTCGTCCATGTCCGGACACTAGACCCATCCGGGCTCAAGTCAGGCGGTAGCCCTGCGGGCACGCGCTCACCCGGGCCTACCCTTCTGCGGTGGAGTTCACCAGGCTGACGGCGACGATCGTGGTGGCGACCGTGCGGACTCCTCTACGGGCCGCCGGCTAGACCGGGACGAGGGTTTCGCCGGTGCCGAGAGCCACCCCCGAGCAGGTCGCCCGGGCCACCGACCTGGTGGTGGCGTTATACCGGGCCGGGGAGAGCATGCAGACGATCGTCGAGCAGACCGGGATCGGGCGGACCACGATCCGGAAGGTCTTGTTGGCCGAGGGTGTGCCGCGGCGCCCGCCGGGTCATCCGCGGTTGTCGGTGTCGTCGGAGACGGTCGCGGTCCTGTACGAGTCTGGTCTGACCATGACCGAGACAGCGCGCCGGTTGAACATCAACCCGAACGCGGCCTGGGCGCGGTACCTGGAGGTCCGAGATCGGCGCGGGATCACTCCAGGCAGGTGGCACCAGGTGCTGCTCGAGGCGCTAGAGACGTCGCGGGCGGTGCTGGTGATCGCGACCGCGACGAGGGCGGCAGGGCGGCCCCTGTCGCGGACAGAAGCCGCGGCGGTCCGCAGGGCCGCTCGGGAGCTCGACCGGGTTGGGGTCGCCGACCTCGGACATGTCGCCGCGGTATGGAACGGCCAGCGCGCCGTATACCTGAGCCTGGCCCGACCTGGGGTGGACGCAGACGACGCCGCCATGCTGGACACGCCGTAGCGAACTCCCCGAACTTTCTTCCGGCTGGTTGTCACAAACGGCCGGTTTTTCGGGCCTCAGGGGGGTGAGAGCTAGTCCGCGTCCCTCCTGGCGCTCTTGCTGGGGGCAGTGGCGGTGCTAGCTGCAATCGAGAGGCAGGTGGGCGCTCTGAAGGCTCTTCGTGGTGCGGTGTCGGCGGTGGCGCTCTGATGGGCCGGCCCGCGAATCATGCGTGGCTCGGGTCGGAGTGGACGGGGCTGTCCGATCTGGTGGTCGGTGCCCTGGTGGGTGTCGACTTCACGGTCTGGCGGGTGGTGGAGGTTGGCCTAAGGCCCGCCGACCTGGTCGAGCGGGGCAGGACGCACGCTGTGGTCCTGGAGCCTCTGGCCGGCGGGAAGCGGCTGCATCTGGCGTGTGCGGAGTACGCGAGGTTCCACACCTTCACCTCCGAGCACTATCCAGTCTGCCGCAGCTGCGGGGACTTGATGCCGTGCCGGGAGCAGATCATCGAGCGAACTGTCCAGGCCGAGGCCGAGCAGCTGCGCCGCTACGACCTGCCCGGGGTCTGCCCTGCGTGTGAGGAGCCGGTCAGTCAGCGTCAGCTGCGGCAGAGCTGGCCGGAGAACCTGGTCGCCCCGACCGGCCAGCCGGTGACCTTCCACCTGCGCAGCCGGTGCGTGGGGGAGGCCAGCGCCTACGACGAACGATGGCGGAAAGCGGGCCACATCTCGATGCTCGGCATCGCCGGCTGACCCAGCTGCTTTGCCGGGACCACCAGGGGAGGGTCAGTCGTGGACCACGGCCAGCGCGTCCGGGCCTGGTGCACCCGGAGTGCCGGCCGCTGGCGATAGATTCAATCGAGAGCGAGACAGCACCCGCTGTGCCGACAGGAGGAACCCGTGCTCGTCCTGGAGACCGACAAGCACGCGATCGTCGCCGTGGTGGGGTTCCTGAGCGTGACCGTAGCCATAGCCCTGTACATCGCCCAACACCTGGCCTGAGGCTGGGT
>JBMDXL010000865.1:0-3324 GCA_048594465.1 Microlunatus sp.
CGTGCCGATGCCGGGCCGGACGCACCTGCAGCACGCCCAACCGGTGCTGCTCAGCCACCACCTGCTGGCCCACGCCTGGGCGCTGCTGCGCGACACGGACCGCCTGCAGGACCTGGACCGCCGGCTGGCGGTGAGCCCGTACGGCTCCGCGGCCCTCGCGGGGACGTCGCTGGGGCTGGACCCGACCTACGTCGCCGGGTTGCTGGGTTTCCGGTCCAGCGTCGCCAACTCCATCGACGGCACCGCGGCCCGGGACCTGGTGGCCGAGGCGTGCTTCGTGTTGGCGCAGATCGGTGTCGACCTCTCCCGGATCGGCGAGGAGGTGATCGTGTGGTCGACCCACGAGTTCGGCTTCGTCCAGCTGGCCGACGCGTGGTCGACCGGGTCGTCGATCATGCCGCAGAAGAAGAACCCGGACGTGGCCGAGCTGGCCCGCGGCAAGGCCGGACGGCTGATCGGCAACCTCACCGGGCTGCTGGCCACGCTCAAGGGTCTGCCGCTGGCGTACAACCGGGACCTCCAGGAGGACAAGGAGCCGGTCTTCGACTCCGTCGACCAGCTCCTGGTGCTGACGCCGGCCGTGGCCGGGTTGGTGGCCACGCTGACCTTCGACACCGACCGGCTGGCCGCGCTGGCCCCGCGGGGGTTCTCCCTGGCCACCGACGTCGCCGACTGGCTGGTCCGCCAGCGGGTCCCCTTCGCCGAGGCGCACCACGTGGCCGGAGCCGCCGTCCGGTTCTGCGAGCAGAACGGGTGCGAGCTGTCCGACCTGACCGCACAGCAGCTGGCGGAGATCTCGCCGACGCTGACGCCGGGTGTGCTGGACGTGCTGACCGTGCCCGGGTCCATCGACAGCCGGGACGGCCGTGGGGGGACGGCGACCCTACGGGTGCGGGAACAGCTGTCGGAGCTGCTCGACCGGTTCGACGACCTGTCCGGCTGGCTGTCGGCACCGATCGGCCTGCGCACGGCGTCGCCCGACGGCGAGGCCCTGGGGTCCTGACGAGGGGCGGGAATCCGTTGGGTCGGGAGCGGGGCGGCCCAGTAGGGTCGACCGGGTAACTCCACGACGGGAAGGACGGCAGGGCAGCGTGAGCGCAGTCTTCGACGAGCTGACATGGCGAGGTCTGGTGGCGAACTCCACCGACGAGACCGCGCTGGCCGAGCACCTCGAGGCGGGCCCGGTCACCTTCTACGTGGGGTTCGACCCGACGGCGCCGAGTCTGCACATGGGCAACCTCGTCCAGCTGATGGTCGCGCGGGCGCTCCAGCGGGCCGGGCACCGTCCCCTGCTGCTGGTCGGCGGGTCGACGGGTCTGATCGGGGATCCCAAGGCGGCCGGCGAGCGGGTGCTGAACAGCAAGGAGACGGTCGCCGGCTGGGTGGGCAACATCCAGCGTCAGGTCGAACGGTTCCTCGACTTCGACGGCCCGGCCGCGGCGCGACTGGTCAACAACCTGGACTGGACCGCCGACCTGTCGGTGCTGGACTTCCTCCGCGACGTCGGCAAGCACTTCCCGGTCAACCGGATGCTCGCCCGCGAGGTGGTGAAGGCGCGCCTGGAGGACGGGATCTCCTACACGGAGTTCTCCTACGTGCTGCTCCAGTCGATGGACTACCTGCAGCTGCACCGCGCGTACGGGTGCACGCTGCAGTTCGGGGGCAGTGACCAGTGGGGCAACATCACCGCCGGGGTGGAGCTGTTGAGGCGCTCCGACGGTCGCCACGTGCACGCCCTGGCCACACCTCTGCTGACCAAGGCCGACGGCACCAAGTTCGGGAAGACCGAGTCCGGCACGGTGTGGCTCGATCCGCAGATGACCTCGCCGTACGCGTTCCACCAGTTCTTCCTGCACGCCGAGGACACCAAGGTGATCGAGTACCTCAAGGTGTTCAGCGAGCGGTCCCGGGGCGAGATCGAGGACCTCGAACGGCAGTCCGTGGAAGCCCCGCACCTGCGGGCCGCCCAACACGCGCTGGCCGACGACATCACGGCGCTGGTGCACTCGCCGGCGGAGCGGGACGCTGCGGTGTCGGCGGCGGCAGCACTCTTCGGACGATCAGAGCTGGAGGACCTGCCGGAGTCGACGTTGGCGAGTGTGGTCGACGAGCTGGGAGCTCCGCTGCTGCCTGTCGAGGACGCGCTGCCCGGGGTGGTGGACGTCTTGGCCGCGAGTGGGGTGGTTCCCAGTCGGTCGGCAGCCCGTCGCTCGATCGCGGAAGGGGGGGCCTACCTGAACAACGCGCGCCTCACCGACCCCGACGCCAGGCTCGTTCCGGCGGACCTCCTGCACGGTCGCTACGTGATCACGCGGCGTGGCAAGCGAACAGTCGGAGCCGTGGCGTTCGGATCCCGCACGTCGTGACCACGGTCACAACGCCGCCGGTTTGACTCCATCGCAAACCGCGCGTAACGTTCTCTGAGCCTTGAGGGGTGCGGGACGCGGCAGGGAGAGACTCCACGCAGCGGCCGAGACTTCGAGGACAACCAACCACACCAAGCAAGCCTTGGTCCTGCGCGCTCTGAGACACGACGACAGGTTCAAGGCCACGATGTGTGTGCGCGGGCCAGGGTCCGAAACGAGGGGTTTGACACTCTCGGTGAGCCTGGTAAGGTAGGGCAGGTTGCCTCAAAGCGAAGTCCCGAGGAATTGGGAATAGCAAGAATGGCAGCCAGAGTGAGAAAGCGGATTTGACTCCGATGAATCGCTCGAATAAAGTAACCCGAGTTGTCGAGAATAGGTTCTGAGTAATCGGAAACGGATTCAAAACAATTCACCCAGTCCGAAACCGGGATTTGACTCCGGTGAGAGACTGGAATAAAGTAAGACACGTTGGGAAAGGCAAGACCGGGAAGCCGGGAAAGCCCAGAACAACTCGCAAGAGTCCGAAACCGGGATTTGACTCCGGTGAAAGACTAGAATAAAGTAAGACGAGTTGCCCCAAGCGAGAGTCTGAAAGACGAACGCGCGGTGTGCACCCGAAACTTGAGAACTCAACAGTGTGCTTAAAAGTCAATGCCAAATAATGCACTAACCCCGTGCTCAGGCATCATGGCTTCGGATCCCACCTCGACACCGTCGGATGGGTGAAGACGCCAGTCTGGGTTCGGATTTCCTTTGATTGATTGATACAGATCCAGCATGGATCTGCGTCAGCGATCAGACTAGTTGAGACGGTTACCCGGCTGTTCGCAGCCGATACCAATAGATTTCAACGGAGAGTTTGATCCTGGCTCAGGACGAACGCTGGCGGCGTGCTTAACACATGCAAGTCGAACGGTGACGAGCAGCTTGCTGCTCTGATCAGTGGCGAACGGGTGAG
>JBMDXL010000866.1:0-3123 GCA_048594465.1 Microlunatus sp.
CTCTGTCGCTGCCGGTCGTTCGGGCCCTGGCCGGGGGCGGGCAGCACGCGGTCGAGCACGGAGCGGCTCACCTTGTTCCCCATCCCCGCCATCAACGCCCCCAGCCCCACGGTGATCGCTCCGGCCGTCACGGCCCCGACAGGTCCGCGACCGGTGTCGACGACCTCGCGGTAGGTGAACTCGCGGCCGTACGGCCAGTCCGCCAGCGCGTTGCTGCGGTGGACGATCTGACCGTTGTAGGCGCCCATCACGAACGGGGCCTGCCAGGTGCCGCGCTCGTCGCGTCCGACCGGCCAGCCCCCGCGGCCGGTGTCGGAGCTGCCGTAGCGGCGACCCGACACCTCGTCCACCAGGGCGCGCTCGTCGCCGGCCAGTCGACGCGCGGCCGGGTCCTGCTCGGACTCGATCAGCTGCTGCCGGAGCGAGTCGATGGTGCCGCCGCTGACCCCGCCGCGGAGCGTGCGGACGTGCAGCACCGCGCCGGTCAGCTCCCCCGCCCCGTCGGCGGCCGCCCGGGCCGCGGTCAGACCGACCCCGAGATCGGACGGGATCGAGTCGAAGCCGCAGGAGTGCACGATCCGCGCTCCGGTGGAGCGGGCGGTCTCGTGGGAGGTGTCGATGCTCCGCCGGACGAACAGCGTCTCCCCGGTCAGGTCGGCGTAGTGGGTGCCGGCCGCCGCACAGGCCTGCACCAGCGGCAGCCCGTAGCGCAGATAGGGACCGACGGTGCTGGCGACCACCCGGGTGCGGCGGGCCAGATCGGTCACCGCCTCCTCGTCCAGGGTGTCGACGGTGAGCACGGGCCAGACCGACGCGGCCCCGGGCAGGGCGGACCGCACGCTGACCAACCGGTCCACGGAACGACCGGCCAACGCGATCCGCAGCCCGGCGGGGGCGTGGTCGGCCAGGTGCCGGGCGGTCAGCCGACCGACGAAGCCGGTGGCTCCGACCAGGACGAGATCGAACTCGGGATCGGGGGAATCGCTCACCCCGGCACGCTACGTCACCCCGCCCAGCCCCGACCGTGCCTGCACCGGCGGGCGGTCACGGGCCCGTCGCGATCGCCCGACCGGCGGGCGGTCGGTGATGTGGTCGTGGTGGTGGAGGGTCGGCGGTCGCGGAGGGTCGGCGGCCCCTCAGGCGGAGGTGTCCGGTGCCTGGACCCCCTGCACCACCTCGTTGCGCCGGAGGAACCAGGGCTTGAACGGCGGGTCGAACCGAGCGAACCGCGGGGCTCCGACCGTCACCAGCCGGGCCGCCCTCACCGCGGACTCGAGCTCGGACAGGTGTCGGCGGTAGGAGGACTCCGTCCACCGACCCGAGTAGCGCACCGCCGCGGCCAGGTGCCCCGGCACCGTACGGATCCGCACCTGCGGGTCGGTCGGCACCGGTGCCGTCTCCGCGGTCAGGGACGCCGGCAGGACGAAGGCGACGACGTACCCGCCGGCCCCGTCGTCGGCCTGGAGCGCCGGCGCCGTCATCGCGACCTTCTCCGACGTCGCCGCCCGGGGAGCCGACTGCACCACCGGAGCGGTCATGGCCACCGACGACGCCGTCTGGTTCCGGCCGGTGATGTAGCCGAACAGGGAACGGAAGGCCCGGTTGCCCGCGTCCTCGAACGCCCCGTGGACCTCCACCTCCGCGACCACGTGCGCGGGATACCGACGCAGCTCGAACGCCGGATGTCGCTGGACCACCTCATAGGGCTGCTGCTCGGTCACAGATCGACGGTACGCCGGGCGGTGAAGCCCGTCCGTGACGTCGGGGCGGCATCCGGTCCGCCTGCGCCGCCGACGTGCCGCCGTCCGTGACTCCGCGGCGGCATCCGGTCCGCCGTCGCGCCCGCCGTGCCACCGTCCGTGACGTCGCGGCGACATCCGGTCCTCCCGCGCGCCCACCGTGCCACCGTCCCTGACTCCGCGGCGACATCCGGTCCTCCCGCGCGCCCGCCGTGCCGCCGTCCGTGACTCCGCGGCGACATCCGGTGCGCGCGGTCACCGCCGGTCGGTCAGCTCCGACGCCAGCTCGAGCAGTCGCCGGCCCTCGGACGGGTAGCCGGTGCGCTGCAGCCAGTCCGCCGCGGCGAGCCG
The DNA here is from genome assembly GCA_048594465.1 of Microlunatus sp. Classification (GTDB taxonomy): domain Bacteria; phylum Actinomycetota; class Actinomycetes; order Propionibacteriales; family Propionibacteriaceae; genus Microlunatus. The sequence continues at coordinate 2,091 of JBMDXL010000866.1, forward strand.
GCGCAGCAGGAGGTAGAACGCGATCAGCTCCAGCTCGTCGGTCTCGGTCCCGCCGGCAACGTGGGTCCCCAGCGCTCCGTACCCGCTCAGCACCCCGGGCACCAGGTCCTGGTCGGTCAGGCCGATCACGGCGAGATCCATGGCCGGGTCACCCTGACCGACGTCGTGGAGATCGATCAGACCGACCACGTGCCCGTCGCGGACGAGGATGTGCTCGGGGCGGCCGTCGAACAGCATGAGAGTGCCGGGTCGCCCGGACAGGACCGGCGTCACGTCGTCGAGCCAGCCGCGGAGCCGGCGCACCTGCGCCTCGGACCCGCCGGCGGCCGGCCACCAGGCCGCCATCTCCTCGGTCCAGGCGGTGATCCACCCCTGGATCGTCGGCTGGCCCGAATAGGGCGGGTTGCCGGGCAGCTGGTGCACCGTCCGCAACAGCCGTCCGGCTTCCTGCTGCGCCTCGACCGGGCTGTCGGAGCTGAGGGGGTCGCCGTCGATCCAGCGCAGGACGAGCACCGCGGGAGAGCCGTCCTCGTACGCGAGGATCTCCGGCACCGGCAGGCCCTCGGCAGCCAGCAGCGCGTTGGCCTCGACGTCCCCGGCCAGGGCCCCGGGTGGTCGCGCGGTCTTCAGGACGACCAGATCTCCCGACCGGTCCCGCGCCTGCAACGTGACGCGATCGGGACCGCTCTGCAGGACCCGGGTCGGCCGGCACCCGACCCGGTCGGCGAGCTCGGCGAGCTCCCGAGGGATCGGCTCGGTCATCGTCTCTCCCTCCGTACGCGCGCCGCACCGGATCATCGGCGCGGAGCGGACCGAGCCCCTGGTCCCGGCGCCCCTCGTCGATCCCGACCGCTCCGGTCAGGCGGTCACGGCCTCCCCCGCCGTCGCTGTCGCCGCCAGCTTCTCGGCCAGCTTGGTCGCGGCCCGCCAGGCCAGGGCCACGGTGGTCAGGGTCGGGTTCGAGGCGGTGGCGGTGGGGATCACGCCGTTGCCGCCGACGTACAGGTTCGCGACGCCCCAGACCTCCAGGTCG
>JBMDXL010000867.1:0-9144 GCA_048594465.1 Microlunatus sp.
ACCCAGCAGCGCACCCAGCTCGTCGCCGCGCAGCATCCGCCAGGTCCCGTCGACCGGCGCCGCGATCGCGCACCGGTCCGCGTCCGGGTCGTTGGCCACCACCAGGTCGGCGTCGGTCCGCTGCGCCAGCGCCAGGGCCAGGTCGATGGCGCCCGGCTCCTCGGGGTTGGGGAAGCCGACGGTGGGGAAGTCTGGATCGGGCGCGGCCTGCTCGGGCACCACCGCGGGAGCGGTGAAGCCGGTCCGGGCCACCGCCTCGGCGACCACCGCGCCGCCCACCCCGTGCATCGGGGTGTAGACCCAGCGGAGGTCGCGGGGGGCGTCGGCCGGGACCAGGGCGACGAGCCGGTTCAGGTAGGCCTCCACCAGGTCGTCGCCGACGGTGGGGTACTCGTCGCTGCGCGGGACGTCGGCCAGGTCGTGGCGGGTGATTTGCTCGATCCGGGCGGCGATCTCGGCGTCGGCCGGGGGCACGATCTGCGAGCCGTCACCCAGGTAGACCTTGTAGCCGTTGTCCTGCGGTGGGTTGTGGGAGGCGGTGACCACGATCCCGGCCACGCAGCCGAGGTGCCCGATGCCGTACGCGATCACGGGTGTCGGCGTCGGTACGGGCACGAGCAGGGTCCGGAACCCTGCCCCGGCGAGGATCTCGGCGGAGTCGCGGGCGAACACGTCGGACTTGTGCCGGGCGTCGTGCCCGATGATCACGGTGCCGCCGGCCAGTCCCTCGTCCAGCAGATAGGTGGCCAGACCGGCAGCGGCCTGACCGACGACGACCCGGTTCATCCGGTTCGGTCCGGGCCCGATCGCCCCGCGCAGACCGGCCGTGCCGAACTGCAGCCGGCCGGTGAAGGCGTCGGTCAGCTCGGCCAGCGACGACCCGGAGCCGGCGTCGATCTGGTCGAGCAGACTCGCGACCTCGCCGCGCGTGTCCGGGTCGGGGTCCTGGGCGGACCAGGCGGCCACCGCGGTCGCCAGGTCCGCGGGGAGCTTGCTGCTCACAGGCGCGCAGCCAGACCGGCGAGCAGGGCCCGCAGCTTGGGGCCGGCCTGCTGGCCGGCCTCGATCACCTCGGTGTGGCTGAGCGGGGTGGGGGAGATCCCCGCGGCCAGGTTGGTGACCAGCGAGATGCCGAGCACCTCCAGCCCCGCCTCCCGCGCGGCCACGGTCTCCAGCGTGGTGGACATCCCCACCAGATCGCCGCCGAGCACGCCGGCCATCCGGACCTCGGCCGGGGTCTCGTACGCCGGCCCGCGGAACTGGACGTAGACGCCCTCGGGCAGCGCGGGATCGACCTCGCGGGCGACGTCGCGCAGCCGCTTCGAGTAGGCCTCGGTCAGGTCGATGAAGGTGGCACCGTGCAGGGGGCTCGCGCCGGTCAGGTTGATGTGGTCGGAGATCAGCACCGGGGTGCCGGGCGCCCAGTCCCGGTTCAGACCGCCGCACCCGTTGGTCAGCACGATCATCTCGGCTCCGGCGGCCGCCGAGGTCCGAACGCCGTGGACGACGGCGTCGACGCCGCGACCCTCGTAGAAGTGGGTCCGCCCGGTGAAGACGGCGGCGACCTTGCCGGCCGCGGTGCGGACGGCGCGCAGGGTCCCGCCGTGACCCTGGACGGACGGAGCGGAGAAGCCGGGCAGATCGGCCAGGGCCAGCTCGCCGAGGGTGTCGCCCAGGTCGTCGGCCGCGGCGGACCAGCCCGAACCGAGCACCATGGCCAGGTCGATCCGGGTCAGTCCCAGGCGGTCGAGCAGCGTCCGGGCGGCGTCGGCGGCGGTCGTCTTCGGGTCCTCGGGCGGCATCCCCGCACTCTAGCCAGACCCGACCGCGGCGGGCAGCGGTCCGCCGTCACCAGCCGCTGGCGCAGGTGCGGGACCGGATCTCGGTGACGTAGTCGGCCGGCGCGCCCGCCGCCTCGGCGGCGTCGGCCAGGATCCCCAGGGTGAGGGCGCTGGGGATGCCGCCCTCGAAGTCGTTCAGCACGTAGACCCAGGCGGTCAGCTCGCCGTCCAGGGTGGCCACCCGGACCCGGACCTTGCGGTAGAGGCCGGAGTCGGCGCTCTCCCAGCTGTCCAGCGCCGCCTCGTCGGCCTCGGTGACGTCGTACAGCGCGACGTAGACCTGGGAACCCGGGTCCTCCACGACCGTCGGCAGCGACCCGTCCCAGCCGTCCCCACCGAAGGTCAGGCGCCAACCGGTGAGCCAGCCGGTGCTGCGCAGCGGGGAGTGCGGGCAGCGCGACGTCATCTGGTCAGGATCGAGATTGCTCCCGTACGCGGCGTACTGCACGGCGACGAGGCTACCCAACCGCCCGTGCGGGGCGCGGGAGCGGGGACGGCGCGTGGGAGGATGCGCGGGTGACCCGTGTAGTCATCATCGGCGGAGGACCCGGCGGATACGAGGCGGCGCTCGTCGCCAGCCAACTCGGAGGAGAGGTGACGCTGGTCGACACCGACGGTCTGGGTGGCTCGGCCGTGCTCACCGACTGCGTGCCCTCCAAGACGTTGATCGCCACCGCGGAGGTGATGACCGGGGTGGCGGAGTCGACCGAGCTCGGCATCCGCTTCGGGGGCAAGGACGCGCTGGACGCCGAGACGGTGGTCCACGTGGATCTGGCCGCGGTCAACCGACGGGTGCTCGATCTCGCGGCCCGGCAGTCCGACGACATCAAGCGCCGGCTCACCGACCAGGGCGTGCGCATCCTGCTCGGCCGAGGCCGGCTCGAGGGCAAGGAGCGGGTGGTCGCCGAGACCGCCGACGGCGACGTCGCCCTGGACGCCGACGTGATCCTGGTGGCCACCGGCGCGCACCCCCGGGTGCTGCCCGACTCCCAGCCCGACGGCGAGCGGATCCTCACCTGGACGCAGGTGTACGCCCTCGACGAGCTGCCCGAGAAGCTGATCGTGGTCGGCTCCGGCGTGACCGGGGCGGAGTTCGCCAGCGCCTACGACGCCCTCGGGGCGGAGGTGGTGCTGGTCTCCTCGCGGGACCGGGTGCTGCCGGGGGAGGACGCCGACGCCGCCCAGGTGCTGGAGGACGTCTTCGAGCGGCGCGGGCTGACCGTGCTGTCCAAGTGCCGGGCCGAGTCGGTGACCCGGGACGGCGACCGGGTGGTCGTCCGGCTCAACGACGGGCGGGAGATCGTCGGCTCGCACTGCCTGCTGGCGGTCGGTTCGATCCCCAACACCGCCGACATGGGCCTGGAGGAGGCCGGGGTCACCCTGGACCGCGGTGGGTTCATCGTGGCCGACAAGGTGTCCCGGACCTCGGCCCGCGGGGTGTACGCGGCCGGGGACTGCACCGGCGTGCTGATGCTGGCCTCGGTGGCCGCCATGCAGGGCCGGATCGCCATGTGGCACGCCCTCGGCGACGCGGTCGGCCCGCTCGATCTCAAGATCGTCTCCAGCAACGTGTTCACCGCGCCCGAGATCGCCACGGTGGGGATGAGCCAGGCGCAGGCCGACGTGGCGGTGCCGAAGGTCGCGACCGTCAAGCTCGCCCTGCAGGGCAACGCCCGGGCCAAGATGCAGGGTCTGCGGGACGGCTTCGTCAAGGTCTTCTGCCTGCCGGTGACCGGCATCGTGGTCGGCGGCGTGGTGGTCGCCCCGCGCGCCAGCGAGCTGATCTACCCGCTGGCCATCGCCGTCTCCCAGCGGCTCACCGTCGACCAGGTGGCCAACTCGTTCACCGTCTACCCGTCCGTCTCCGGCTCCTTGGCCGAGGCGGCCCGCCAGCTGCACCTGCACGGAAACGACCTCGTCCCCCAGGAGTGACATGCCCTTCATCACCGTCGGCCAGGAGAACACCGCCGACATCGACCTCGCGTACAACGACCAGGGCACCGGCCAGCCGGTCGTCCTGATCCACGGCTTCCCGCTCAACGGGGCGTCGTGGGAGAAGCAGACGCACGCGCTGCTGCAGGCCGGCTACCGGGTGATCACCTACGACCGGCGCGGTTTCGGCGACTCCAGCCAGCCCTCGGTCGGCTACGACTACGACACCTTCGCCGCCGACCTGGCCACCGTGCTGGACGTCCTCGACCTGACCGACGTGGTGCTGGTCGGCTTCTCGATGGGCACCGGTGAGGTGGCCCGCTACCTCTCCCGCTACGGCAGCGACCGGGTGGCCAAGGCGGTCTTCCTCGGCTCGTTGGAGCCGTACCTGCTGATCACCGACGAGCACCCCGACGGCGCCGGGCCGCAGGAGTTCTTCCAGGGCATCTCCGACAGCGTGGTCAAGGACCGGTACGCCTTCTTCACCGGGTTCTTCGCCGACTTCTACAACCTCAGCGAGTTCCTCGGGTCGCGGATCAGCGAGGAGGCGCTGCGGAACAGCTGGAACGTCGCCGCGGGCAGTGGCGCGTACGCCGCCGCGGCCGCCCCGCTGACCTGGCCGACCGACTTCCGGGCCGACATCGACGCCATCACGGTGCCGGCGCTGATCGTGCACGGCACCGCCGACAACATCCTGCCGATCGACAAGACGGGCCGGAAGTTCGCCGAGCTGCTGCCCGCGGCCACCTACGTCGAGATCGAGGGCGCTCCGCACGGACTCCTGTGGACCCACGCCGACGAGGTCAACGAGCACCTGCTCGGTTTCCTGGCGACCTGAGCTGGTAGCTCGATCGCCGGTTTGCTCAGCTGAGCAGAATCGACGTGAGAGCTCGGGGTGCGTGACGCACCCTGAGCTGACACGGTGTCGGCGTCCGGACTCGACGGGAGACCTCATGGTGTGGCAGGCGAGCGCTGTCGACGTCGCGCCCGTCACCTGGACCGAGGGTCCGGAGGCGATCGCCGGACTGGCCGAGCTGCTGCACGAACGCACCTGGACGGCGCTGACCGGAGCCGGGGCCTCCACCGACAGCGGTATCCCGGACTACCGGGGGCCGACGTCGGTGCGCGCCACCCCGATGACGTACGCCGAGTTCACCGGCTCCACGACCGCCCAGCAGCGCTACTGGGCCCGCTCGTACCTCGGCTGGAGCCGGATGGGTCGGGCCGAGCCCAACGACGGTCACCGGGCGCTGGTCGACCTCGAGTCGTACGGCCTCACGGGGATCGTCACCCAGAACGTCGACGGCCTGCATGCGCGGGCCGGCAGCCGGACCGTGGTCAACCTGCACGGTGAGATCGCCTGGGTGGTCTGCCTGGACTGCGGCGACCGCACCCGCCGGGTCGACGTGCAGCGCCGGCTGACCGAGCTCAACCCCGGACTGGAGGGGCAGCCGCCGGCCGAGCACGCCGAGCTCCGGCCGGACGGCGACGCGGTGGTGCACGAGTGGCACGACTTCGTGCTGGCCGCCTGTGCGCTCTGCGGGGGTCGGCTCAAGCCGGATGTCGTGTTCTTCGGGGAGTCCGTGCCGAAGCACCGGGTGGAGTTCGCCTACGACCTCGTCGACGCCGGTGAGGTGCTGGTGGTGCTCGGGTCGTCGCTGACGGTGATGTCCGGGCTGCGGTTCGTCCGCCACCGGGTCAAGCAGGGACGGGACGTGGTGATCGTCAACCGGGGCGTGACCCGCGGTGACCCGCTGGCCACGGTCAAGATCGAGGGTGGCTGCGCCGAGACGCTGGTGCCGCTGCTGGCCGCCCTCCGCACCTAGTCCCCGAAGATGTCGCCGAACATCTCACCCAGGCCCTCGCCCAGACCACCGATGCCGTCGCCGATGCCCTCACCGATGTCGCCGATCCCGTCCCCGATGCCGGCGAACATGTTGCCGCCGCCGCCGAACAGGAACCCACCGATCAAGGCGCCGGTGAGCAGGTCGCTGCCGTTCCAGCGGCTGTAGTAGCCCTGGGCCCAGGGGGCGTACGCCTGACCGCCCTGCCAGTAGGGCACCCGCTGGGCGCCGACCTGGACGGTGCGGATGTAGGGGTCGGCGCCGGCCAGCACCCGCTCGGCGTCGGCGGGGCAGGCGGGGACGGCGCGGGGGGCACCGCCCGGCGGGGCCCAGTCGACGTCCTGGGAGGACGGGCCGTGGGCCGGGTTGAAGAAGCAGGGCGGCCGCTTGGCCGGCAGCGGCCGGTTGTTCACCCGGGCCTTGACGCAGGCGATGGCGTAGCGGCCGTCCTCGAGGATCTCGGTGACGTGCTTGATCTCGTCGGGGACGCGGACCTGGTCCAGGGAGGACTTCGCGTCCTCGTAGGCGTCCAGGGCTCGCTGGTAGTCCTGCTGCATGGCCTCGTCGAGGGGGTGGCCGGCCACGTCGGTGTCCAGGCGCTGGAGCTCCTCGCCGAACTTGGTCACGTCCTCGTCGGCGGCCCGCTTGGAGGTCGACAGCTGGTTCTCCAGCTCGGCCTGCTGCTGGCTCTCCCGCTGCTGGACCGCCTTGCGTCGGTACAGCAGCGTGCCGCCGACCACGGCGACGACGATGAGGAGGACCAGCACTTCAGTCATGGGCTCCAGTGTCTCCCGTCCCGCGGGGACATCGGACCACCCCGGGCCTTTCTTACTCAGTTTTTGGGGCCTTCCGGGCGACGAATGCCCGCCGTCAGGCGTCCACGATCGAACACAGCACCGCGCCGCTGGTGACGGTGGCCCCCGGCTCCGCGGTCAGTCCGGTGATCACCCCGGAGCGGTGGGCGTTCAGCGGCTGCTCCATCTTCATCGCCTCCAGCACGACGACCAGGTCGCCGGCGGTGACGGTGTCTCCCTCGGCCACGGCGACCGTGACGATCGTGCCCTGCATGGGCGAGGTCAGGCTGTCCCCGGCCGGTCCGGTCGCGCTCGCGCCGGCTCCCGTCCGCCGGGTGGGCTTCCGGGTCGACGGGCGCGACCCGGCCGCTGGCGTCGGCCCCAGCCCAGCCGGGAGCACGACCTCCAGCCGCTTGCCGTCCACCTCGACCACGACCCGGGTCTTCTCGGTCGCCCCGTCCGCGGTCGGTGTCCCGCCCTCGTACGGCGGGATCCGGCCGGTGAACTCGGTCTCGATCCACCGGGTGTGCACCCCGAGACGACCGTCCGGGGCGGTGAAGGCGGGATCGTCGAGCACCGCGCGCAGGAACGGCACCACGGTCGGCATCCCCTCGACCACGAGCTCGGCCAGGGCCCGCCGGCTGCGGGCGAGGGCGGTCTGCCGGTCGGGGCCGCTGACGATGATCTTGGCGATCAGGGAGTCGAACGCTCCCGGCACCGTCATCCCGGCTCGGTAGCCCTCGTCGACCCGCACCCCGGGCCCTCCGGGTGGCTGCCAGGCGGTCAGCGTGCCCGGCGCGGGCAGGAACGTCCGGCCCGGGTCCTCGGCGTTGATGCGGAACTCGATCGCGTGGCCGCGCAGCGCCGGGTCGTCGTAGCCGAGGGGCTCGCCCTCGGCGATCCGGAACATCTCCGCGACCAGGTCGAGGCCGGACACCTCCTCCGACACCGGGTGCTCGACCTGGAGCCGGGTGTTCACCTCGAGGAAGGAGAGGGTGCCGTCCTGACCGACCAGGAACTCACACGTCCCGGCGCCCACGTAGCCGGCCTCGGCCAGGATGGCCTTGGACGAGGCGTAGAGCCGGTCGAGCTGGTCAACGGACAGGAACGGCGCCGGGGCCTCCTCGACCAGCTTCTGGTGGCGGCGCTGCAGCGAGCAGTCGCGGGTGGAGACGACCACGACGTGCCCGTGCACGTCGGCCAGGCACTGGGTCTCCACGTGCCGGGGGCGGTCCAGGTAGCGCTCCACGAAGCACTCGCCCCGGCCGAAGGCGCTGACCGCCTCGCGGGTGGCGGACTCGAACAGGGCGGGGATCTCGTCCAGCTCGCGAGCGACCTTGAGTCCGCGACCCCCACCGCCGTACGCGGCCTTGATGGCGATCGGGAGCCCTTGCTCGGTGGCGAAGGCGACGATCTCGTCGGCTTCATCGACCGGTTCGGCGGTGCCGGGGACGAGCGGGGCGCCGACCTTCTCGGCGATGTGCCGGGCGCGGACCTTGTCGCCGAGCGCCTCGATGGCCGCCGGCGGCGGGCCGATCCAGGTGAGACCGGCGTCGATCACCGCGGCCGCGAAGGCGCTGTTCTCGGCCAGGAACCCGTAGCCGGGGTGGACGGCGTCGGCCCCGGACCGGGCGGCCACCGCCAGGATCTTGGCGATGTCCAGGTAGCTGTCGGCCGGGGTCGACCCACCCAGCGCGTACGCCTCGTCGGCCAGCCGGACGAACAGCCCGTCGGCGTCCGGGTCGGCGTAGACCGCGACGCTGGCCAGACCGGCATCGGCGGCGGCCCGGATCACCCGGACCGCGATCTCCCCGCGGTTGGCGACGAGGATCTTGGTCAGGCGCCGGTGGCTGTGAGGCACGGGGGGAGCATAGTGCGCGGTCACCGCGACCCGCGGGCGGCGGAGAACCGGACCGTCTCGCCGGGTCGCAGCTGCCCGGCCCGGTCGGCGTCGGACTCGGTCAGCACGGCGATCACCGGGTAGCCGCCGGTGACGGGGTGGTCGGGTCCGAACACCAGCGGCTGACCCGAGGCCGGCACCTGCAGGGCGCCCCTGACCATCGCCTCCGACGGCAGCTCCTCGGTCCGGCACCGCTCCAGCGCCGGTCCGGTCAGTCGCACCGCGACCCGGTCGGCGTCGGTGGACACCTGCCAGCCCGCGGCCAGCAGCGTGCGCCAGGCGTCGTCGGTGAACCAGTCCCGCCGCGGTCCGGGCAGCACCCGCAACGTGGTCCTCGGCGGGTCGGCGTGCGCGAGGTCGGCGGCCGGGAGCGGTCGGTCGGTGACCCCCACGTGGAGGTCGGTCCCCGGCGCGAGCGGTGCCGGACCCAGCCCGGACAGCAGGTCGGTGGAGCGGCTGCCCAGGGTGGCGGGCGCCTCGAGACCGCCGCGGACGGCCAGGTAGCTGCGCAGCCCCCGGCCCGGTCGGGCGAGGGCCAGCGTCTGACCGGGACGCAGGGCCACCGGGGTGTGGGAGCCCACCGACCTGCCGTCCACGGTGACGTCGGTCGGCGCCCCGGTGACCGCCACCCAGTGCAGCCGCCGGGCGGTCACGGCCAGACCGCCGAGCAGGCACTCGACGCCGACGGCGCCCTCGGGGTTGCCGACCAGGCGGTTGGCCAACCGGAGAGCGGCGCGATCGGCCGCGCCTGAACCGGAGACCCCGAGATGGGCCAGACCGGGCCGGCCCAGGTCCTGCAGCAGCGCCTGCGGGCCGGTGCGTTCCACGGTCAG
>JBMDXL010000868.1:0-1858 GCA_048594465.1 Microlunatus sp.
GCGCTGGCCGAGGAGATCGGGTTGATGCTGTCCGAGGGCGTGGTGGCCGCGCCGATGGACATCGACCTGTGCCTGATCCTCGGGGCCGGCTGGCCGTTCCACCTGGGTGGCATCACGCCCTACCTGGACCGGACCGGGGTGTCGGAGCGGGTGCTCGGCCAGCGGTTCCTGCCGAAGGGCATCGCGACGCTGCCCTGACCGGGCCGGCCGGTTCGGCTCAGTCAGCGCCGGGGTAGGTGCCGAACGACCACTGGTTGCCTTCGGGATCGACCACGGTGAACTCGCTCGAACCGTAGTCCTTCTCGGTCAGGGCGCCGACCGATCTCGCTCCGCCGTGGGCGACGATCCGGCGGTGCAGGGCGGCCGCGTCCCGGACCACGACGTACGCGGCGGCGGTGCCGGGCTGGGTGCTCCACTCCCCGTCCGGCCTGTGGGAGCCGAGCATCAGCCCACCGACCCCCTCGGGCCAGATCAGCTCGGCGTGGGCCACGCGGTCGGTGCCCTCCTCGTCGTAGCGGGCGTGCAGGGTGAAGCCGAACGCCTCGGTGTAGAAGGCGATCAGGGCCGGCGCGTCGTGGGCCTGCAGGGTGAGCCAGAGACTGGGTTTCGCTGTGGTGGTCATGGTGACGATCCTGCCGCCGGTGGCGACCCGTGGTCTTGGAGGTTTCGGAACTCCTCGGCGATCCAGCGGGTGGGTGGGACCCCGAGCCGCTCGACCACGTCGCGGGTCAGGTGGGACTGGTCGGCGTACCCGCAGCGGGCCGCGACCGCCGCCAGCTCGGTGCGTCCGGTCCGAGCGACGTCGTGCTTGATCAGGTCGACGGCGTGCTCGAAGCGGATCAGGCCGGCGACCGCCTTGGGTGTCCGTCCCACCTCCCGGGTGAACAGCGTGCCCAGGTGCCGTGGCGTGAGTCCCACCCGGGCCGCGACCTCGGCGATCGGCAACCGACCACCGCTGGCGGTCAACAGGCTCCAGGCGTGCCGGACCTCACTGCGCGGGTCCCCGCCCCGGCGGCGTTCGAGCGCCCCGGTCAGATGGCCCCCGAGCAGACCGAAGGCGGCGTCCCAGCCACGACTCTCGGTCAGTCGCTCCTGGACGCGGGCCGCGTGGCGGTCCAGGACCTCCCGGCCGTCGTAGTCGGTGCTGCTCAGCTCGGCCGCCGGCACCCCGAACAGGGCCCGGGCGGCCAGCGGGTGCACGGCCAGCTGCACTCCCGCCTGGCCGGTGCGCGGTCGGACGAAGCTGGCCCGGGTGTGCAACCCGGCGGCGATGATCGGCAACGGCGGCGCGCTCGGCAGCGCCCGGCGGTCACTGGCCGACTCGACGCCGTCGTCGAGACTGAAGATCACCGTCAGCCACGGCGACGGCAGCCCGTAGTGCACGGGATGGTCGGGCGTCGGCGTCCGGTAGCCCACCGCAGACACCACCCCCGGCCAGGGGTGGTGCCGGTGGCTCAGCTCCCAGTGCTGCGGTGCCGTCTCCGTGCGCGTGCCCTACTTCTCCAGGTCGTACTTGTTGGCCATCTGCTGCAGCGTCTCCCCGGTGGCCAGACGCGAGCGCTTGTACCCGTACAGGAAGTAGACCGCGAAGCCCAGCGCCATCCAGATCACGAACCGGAACCAGGTCTCGATGGACAGGTTCAGCGTGAGCCAGAAGCAGATGGCGGCGGACAGGATCGGCAGCACCGGAACGAACGGCACCTTGAACGCACGCGGCAGATCGGGCCGGGACTTGCGGAGCACGATGACGCCGATGCTGACCAGGATGAACGCGGTCAGCGTCCCGATGTTCACCATCTCCTCCAGCTTGCCGATCGGCGTCAGACCCGCGACCAGCATGACGATCACGCCGATGACG
>JBMDXL010000869.1:0-1789 GCA_048594465.1 Microlunatus sp.
ACGAGTTGGCGAACAGCGGCAGCAGCGGCAGGGCGACGAGCACCGTGGGCCACCAGAACGAGGTCAGCCGGCGCTCACCGCGGACGCAGACCAGCAGCAGCGCACCGAGGGCGATCCCGGCCATCCCGAGACCGATCATCCAGCGGAACGACCAGTACGCCAGCGGCACGTAGGGGTAGTAGGTGCCGGGGCCGAATTGCTCCGTGTACTGCTGCTGCAGCTCGTTGATCCCGGTGACTTCTGAGTCGAAGGACCCGGTGGCCAGGAAGGAGAGCAGCCCGGGCACGTTGACCGACAACAGCTCCCGCTCGCCGTCCGGCGTGCCCACCGTGATCAGCGAGAAGCCGGCCGGCTGCTGGGTCTCGTAGAGCGCCTCGGCGGCCGCCATCTTCATCGGCTGCACCTCGAACATCACCTTGGACTGGAGGTCGCCGCTGATCACGGTGCCGAGACCAGCAACCATCAGCACGATCGCGCCGACCTTGATCGCGGTCTTGAAGGCGCCCCGGTCGGCGGCCACCACGGTGGTCCGGCCCCGTACGGCGGCGGTGTACGCGGGACCGTCGAACGGCTCGCGGGCGTCCAGGGCGGCCCGCTCGGCCTTGTCGATCTTGTGCAGGTGCCAGCCGGCGACCCCGGCCACGAAGGCTCCGCCGACCATGAAGCAGCCGGCGATCTGGTGCGGGAAGGTGACCAGCACGACCGGGTTGGTCAGCACGGCGGCGAAGTCGATCAGCTCGGCGCGGCCGCGGGCCTCGTTGAAGGTGAAGCCGACCGGGTTCTGCATGAAGGAGTTGGCGGCCAGGATGAAGTAGGCGCTCAAGACGGTGCCGATGGCGGCGATCCAGATGGTGGCCAGGTGCAGCTTCTTACCCAACCGGTCCCAGCCGAAGATCCACAGACCCAGGAAGGTGGACTCGAGGAAGAAGGCGAGCAGGCCCTCCAGGGCCAGCGGGGCGCCGAACACGTCGCCGACGAAGCGGGAGTAGGCGCTCCAGTTCATCCCGAACTGGAACTCCTGCACGATCCCGGTGACCACCCCCATCGCGAAGTTGATCAGGAACAGCTTCCCGAAGAACTTGGTCAGCTTGAGGTACTTCTCCTTGTCCGTGACGACCCAGGCGGTCTGGAAGCCCGCGACCAGCGTGGCCAGGGAGATGGTGACTGGCACGAAGAAGAAGTGGTAGACGGTGGTGATGGCGAACTGCCATCTCGCCAGGCTGACGCTGTCCATCGTGGGGCTGCTCTCCCTCTGCTCGCGACCGGATGGGCTCTCGGCCCAGCCGACGTGCCGGCCCGCTGCGCCGGCTCCGCCCACACTACTACGCCTTGTCGTACTCATCTACGTAGTACGCAATCAGGTAGTACGTGACCGGTAGTAGCGACGGGTAGGATCGAGCGGTGAACACCCTCGGGGACCTGGAGAGCCGGGTCATGCAGCAGCTGTGGCAGAGCGACCGGCCGCAGTCGGTGCGCGAGGTGCACGCCGTGCTGTCCCGCGAGCGCGATCTCGCCTACACGACGGTGATGACGGTGCTGGACCGCCTGGCCAAGAAGGGTCTGGCCAAGCGGGAGCAGGACGGCCGGGCCTACCGCTACGGCGCTGCTCAGAGCCGCGAGCAGCTGGTGGCCGAGGTCATGCACACCGCCCTGGAGGGCAGCGGGGCCGAGCGCGCGGCCGCACTGGTCGCCTTCGTGGGCCGGGGGAGTGTGGACGAGGCCGCCGCGCTCCGGGCCGCGCTGGGCCCCCGGGAGTCGACGTGATAGAGATACCCCCGCTGCGGGTGGG
>JBMDXL010000087.1:0-2348 GCA_048594465.1 Microlunatus sp.
GTGGCGAAGCCGAGGGCTCCGCGGTTGGCCCGCAGGGTCGACTCGTTGTCGTAGTAGTCCTTCGCCAGGGCGCCGCCCTCGCCACCACCGTGCAGCCAGACGATCAGCGGACGCTTGCGGCCCATGCGATTGCCCTTGCCCCGGCCGCGGTCGGGGGAGTAGAGCCGGTACTTCATGTCCGAGCGGGAGACCCCGTAAGCGAACGCGTCGACCTCGGGGCTGGAGAGCTTCCCCTGCGTGAAGCGGGCGATGGTGACGGCGCCGCGACCGCGGACGGTGAGCGGTCGCTTCTGGGTGATCGTGTACGCCAGGTCCAGCTGCACGTTGCGGCCCAGGCTGACGATGTAGCCGAGGGTGCCACCACCGACCTGGCCCTCGCCGTAGCTGAGGTCGAGCACGATGTCACCGCGGCGGTTCACCCGCGCAGCGGTCACGGTGCGGTCGAGGTCGTACTCGCTGAAGATGACGTCGCCCGCGGCCAGCGGGATCGGGCTGGTGGCCTTGGCGTGGACGGTGAAGGTGCCGGTGGTCAGGCTGGCGGGGTCGATGCGCCCGAGGTGCGAGGTGTCCAGGGTGACTGACGTGACCTGCTCGCCGCCGTCCAGCACCTCGGCGTCGAGGGTGAAGCGGACGGCGTTCTTCGGGCGGCCGGCCGCCTGGGCTGCGACCCCGGGGAGGGACAGGCCGGCGGCCGTGGCGCCGGCGGCCGCCAGGATCGTGCGCCGACGGATCGGTTCGGTCATCGAGACTCCTTTGTTCGACGGTTCGACGCCCCGGCTGCCCACCCGGGACGAGCCCGGTCGCATCACTGAACGTCGGTAAGGTGATCGGCAGTCAACTACCGGCCGCAGACTTATGTCAAGACCCTTGACGGAAGCTGCCGGAACATCGCTACCATCGACGGATGCCCGACAGCGGCCCGGCCGGAGGACGTGCGCCGGCAGCGGCCGTCGGCTCCAGCATCGTGCGGGATGTCAACACCAGCAGGGTTCTGGCCGTTCTTCGTGATCAGGGACCGCTCGCCCAGTCCGATCTCGTCCGCCGCACCGGGCTGACCCGGCCGACGGTCGCCGCCATCGCCCAGGACCTGCGCGCCCGCGGTGTCGTGGTCGACGCGGGCGTCGACCGGGCGCGCACCGGACGCCCGGCCACGCTGCTGGCGTCCGAGCCCGGATGGGCGACCGTGGCGGTCTGCCGGGTGATGGGGCCGGTGCTGGAGGTCGTGCTGGCCGACACCGACGGCACCGAGCTGAGGCGACTGCGGCGGCGGCACCCGGGTCGCGTCGGCACCGGGTTGCGGGCCCTGGCCGCGATGATCACCGCGGCCGCCCGGGACCAGGGGGTGCCGCGACCGAGCGCCGCGGCGTTGCTGCTGGGCGCTCGGGTGGATCCGGTGACCGGGGCGGGGCTCGCGGCCGCGTTCGGGGGTGGGCGGCCCGTGTCCGTGCCCACCGTGGAGGAGCGCCTGGGGCTGCCCGTCACCGTGCTGAACCCGGCCGCCGCGGCCGCGCTGGGGGTGGCGGGTGGCGGGTCGCACCGGGACACGGTGGTGGTCTTCCTGGACCACGGGATCGGCGTCGGGCTGGTCAGCTCCGGCACGGTGCTCACCGGCGCGAGCGGTGGTACCGGCGAGCTGGGCCACAGCCGGCTTCCCGGCCGCGTCGAGGTCTGCCGGTGCGGTCGGACCGGTTGCCTGGAGACGGTGTCGGCAGGCTGGGCCATCCGGGACCGGGTGGCGGGCCTCGGGGGCGTGGACCATGATCATCTCGTTACCCTGGCCGAGCTGGAGGCCTTGAAGGACCCGGAGGTCGAGGCGGTGCTGACGGAGGCGGCCTGGCACCTCGGGGTGGCCGCGAGCTGGGTGGTCAACCTGTTGAACCCGACCACGGTCCTGCTCGGTGGCAGTCCGTTCGCCGCGGGCGCGGAGCGGTTCCTGGCCACCTTCGCCGCCGCCGTACGCGACCACGCCGTCGAGGACAATGCGGCCGGGCTCACCGTCGCCTTCGCCACCGACCGGGCCGACGTCGAGGGCGGGGTGCGGGCCGCCCTCGATCTGCTGCCCCACCCCTCGGCGGGCGGGTCGGTGGCGTCCGGACCCCGAGGGCGATCATCGACCTCCGCACCGGGGACGGCGTGACCGTACGGGTCGGGAGATCCGGTGGTCGGGGGTGCGGCTGGGGCCGGATGTCGCCGCGACGTCAGGTCCGCTGGTCGGGTGGGGGCGGCTGGGGCCGGATGTCGCCGCGACGTCACGTCCGGTCGTCTGGATGCTGCAGCTACCCCGGGATGGCGCCGGCGAGTCAGGTCCGGTCGTCTGGATGCGCCAGCTACCCCCGGATAGCGCCGGC
>JBMDXL010000870.1:0-2703 GCA_048594465.1 Microlunatus sp.
CAAGGTGGAGCCGGTCTCCACCGTCGACGGGGAGCTGCAGGTGCCGAAGGACGTCGAGCACCTGGGCTGGTGGGACGGCAGCTCCTGGCTGAACGACCCCTTCGGCTCGACGGTGATCGCCGGCCCCGTCGACTCCGCCACCGAAGGTCTCGGGTTCTTCGCCCAGCTGCTGCGGGTCAAGAAGGGCCAGCAGGTCCAGGTGCGGGGCGCGGCGGGGCAGCGGCAGACCTTCCGCATCACGTCGGTCCGCACCGTCGCCCAGAACGCACTCGCCGACGACAGCCGAGCCCTGACCCAGACCGGGGAGCACCGCCTCGTCCTCATCACCTGCACCGGCGCCTACCGCCCTGGTCGCGGTTACGAGTCCAACCTGGTGGTGACGGCGACCCTCGTCCAGCGCTGAACGCCGAACCCTCGCCGGTAGACGTTTTCCGGGGCACCGGCCAGGCTGACCGACCCGTGGCGAGCGGGCACCGGTGTCGGTGCCGCTCGCTAGGGTGGTCACCTGTCCCGCGCTGAGCGGGACGCAGATGTCGATCGGCCCGCGGGCCCAGGCCACGAGGGTGGACGTGACGGTGGACGGGTCGGTTTCCGAGGGTGTCGAGCGACCGCTGCGGGCGCTGTGGCGGCATCACCGCCGCTTCCGGCCCCGGGTGGTCGCGGCTGTGGCGGCCACGACGGCCAACACCGCCGCCGACGTCGCCCCGGAGCTGCTGCTCGGGGTGGCGGTCGACATCGTGGTCCGGGGCAGCGACTCCTTCGCCGCCAGCCTGTTCGGCATCGAGAGCCGCTTCGGTCAGCTGGTGGCGGTGGCGATCCTCAACGTGATCGTCTGGGTGATCGAGTCGGCCACGGACTACGCGGCCGCCCGGCTCTGGCGCGGGCTCTCGCAGTCGGTGGAGCACGACCTGCGGGTGGAGACGTACGCGAACGTGCAGCAGCTCGACGTCTCCTGGCACGAGGGCTCCGCGCCCGGCCGCGTGCTGAGCGTGATCAGCGAGGACATCAACCAGCTCGAGCGGTTCCTCGACGTCGGTGCCCGGGTCATCCTGCACACCTTCTGGACCGTGGTCTTCGTCGGCGCGGTGTTCGCCGCCACCTCCTGGCAGCTCACCTTGCTGGCCTTCCTGCCGGTGCCGATCATCGTCTGGGGGTCCATCCGCTTCCAGCGGGTTCTGGAGCCGCTGTACAAGGGGGTGCGCGAGGCGGCCGGTGAGGTGAGCGCGACGGTCTCGGCCAACCTGGGCGGTCTCACCACCATCAAGGCGTTCACGGCCGAGCAGCGGGAGATCGACCGGGTCAGCGAGGTCAGCGACGCCTACCGGGAGGCCAACAAGCGGGCGATCCGCAGCTCCGCGGCCTTCGTCCCGCTGATCCGGATGGCGATCCTCGCGGGCTTCACCTCCACCCTGCTGCTCGGCGGCTGGTTCGTGCTGGAGGGGCGGTTGGAGATCGGTCTCTACACCGTGCTGGTCTTCATGACCCAGCGGTTGCTGTGGCCGCTGACCGACCTGGGCGAGACCCTCGACCTCTACCAGCGGGCGATGGCCTCGACCCGTCGGATCTTCGCCCTGATGGGCGAGCGCGGGCAGCAGCAGCCGGGACCCGCCGACCTGCCGGGCCCGGTCCGGGGCCACCTCGAGCTCCGCGACATCCGCTTCGGGTACGCCGACGGCCCCGACGTCCTCCGCGGACTGAACCTGGTCGTCCCGGCGGGAGAGACGCACGCCATCGTGGGCGCGACCGGGGCCGGCACGTCGAGCGTGCTCCGGCTGGTGCTGCGCTTCTCCGACCCGCGGGAGGGCGCTGTCCTGCTGGACGGCGTCGACGTGCGCGAGCTGACCTGGGACTCCCTGCGCGGGGTGATCGGCTACGTCAGCCAGGACGTGTTCCTGTTCCACGGCACGATCCGGGACAACATCGCGTACGGCCGCCCGGACGCCTCCGACGCTGAGGTGCGCGACGCCGCCCGGCTGGCCGAGGCCTCACGGTTCATCGAGGCCACCGCCGACGGTTACGAGACCGTGGTCGGCGAACGGGGCCTGACGCTCTCGGGCGGGCAGCGGCAGCGGATCGCCCTGGCCCGGGCCATCCTGCGCGACCCCGCCGTGCTGGTGCTGGACGAGGCGACGTCCGCCGTCGACAACGAGACCGAGGCCGCCATCCAGCGGTCGCTGGCCCACGTCACCTCGGACCGGACCGCGCTGATCGTGGCGCACCGGCTGTCCACCGTGCGGGACGCCGACCGCATCTGGGTGCTGGCCGAGGGACGGGTGGTGGAGGCGGGGACCCATGACGAGCTGGTCGAGGCCGGCGGCCTGTACAGCGGGCTGTGGGCGGTGCAGACCGGCATGGCGCAGGCCGGCGAGCGCTCGGTGGGCCGATGACCGGAGCGGGGCCCTGGCCGCGGGCTCGCCGAGCCGGAGACCGAACGAGCACGCGCCCCGGGTGGGCCGCGTGCTCGTCAGAGGAGACGCCGATCAGGCAGAGAGCTTCGGGCTGATGGTGATCGCCCGGGTGACCAGGTGGTCGAGGGCGGTGGTCACGGTCTCGTCCACCGGCGCGTCGTTGTTGGCGCCGGTCACGTGGCTCACGCCGTACGGGGTGCCGTCGACGAACTTCGAGCCGTCGGTGTAGCCGGGGGACACGATCAGCCCGCCGAAGTGGTGGATCGTGTTGTAGAGCGCGAGCAGGGTGGTCTCC
>JBMDXL010000871.1:0-2045 GCA_048594465.1 Microlunatus sp.
TCCGCGGAGCTCCTCGAACGCGTCGATCACCGCGTGCTGATCACTGCCCAGACTCAGCGGGCTGCCGGCCTCGTGCAGATCCCGCGCCCGACCGATGCCGTCGGCCAGATCCCGTTCCGTGGTGGGACAGAAGCAGACGCCCGTCGCGGTGTCGCCGAGCACCGCGACGTCGTCGTCGGTCAGGTGGGTGGCGTGCACGGCGGTGGTGGACGGTCCGAGCAGACCGTTGCGGTGCAGCAGCGCGGTCGGGGTGCAGCCGTGCACCGCCCGGACCGCCGCGTTCTCCGCCGGCTGCTCACTGAGGTGGACGTGCACCGGACCGCCCGGCCGCACGGCCGCGAACCTGTCGAGGTCGACGTCCGAGACGGCGCGGACCGAGTGCACCGCCGCCGCGACCCGGACCGTCGGCGAGTCCGCGTGCCGGCCGGCGAAGACCCCGACCCGCTCGGCCCAGGCGTCCACCGTGCCGTCGCCGAACCGCTGCTGCACCTCGTCCAGGGGCTGGTGCCCGGCGGCGGTGAGCCCGCCCCGGAGGTAGCAGACGTCCAGCAGGGTCAGGCGGATCCCGGCCTCGGCCGCGGCGTCGACCAGGGCCTGGCTCATCGCGTTCGGGTCGGCGTAGGGCCGGCCCCGATGATCATGGTGCAGGTAGTGGAACTCCCCGACGACCGTCATCCCCGCCAGTGCCATCTCGGCGTAGACCGCGCGGGCCAGGGCGAAGTAGCTGTCCGGGTCGAGCCGGGCGGCGACGGCGTACATCTGCTGCCGCCAGGTCCAGAAGGTCCCGCCGTCGGCGTGCGTACGCCCCCGCAGGGCCCGGTGGAAGGCGTGGCTGTGGGCGTTGGCGAAGCCCGGCAGCGCGACTCCGGTGAGGACGGTGTCGCCCGGGGCGGGCTCGACGTCGGCGCAGACGTCGGTGATCACCCCGGCGGTCTCGGTGATCCGGACGCGGGCGGCGACCCGGTCCGGGAGGTGCGCGGCCGGCACCCAGTAGGAGGTGGTCACGGGGTGCTCCCGACCAGCTCGGTGAGGACGTCGGCGAGCGCCGCCACGCCGTGCAGGCAGTCGTCGCGTTCGGCGTGCTCGACGGGGGAGTGGGAGATCCCGGTGGGGTTGCGGACGAAGATCATCCCGGTCGGGATCCCCGCGGTGGCGAGGATGCCGGCGTCGTGACCGGCGCCGGTGCCGAGCAGCGGGGCGGCCGGCAGCACGCGGTGCAGCCGAGCGAGGAGCCCGGTGTCGAAGTGGGTGGTGGGGGTCCAGGACTCCTCGGTGACTGTCGCCCCCGCCGCGGCGGCGGTCTCGGTCACGTCGCGGACGGTGCGGCGCACGGCCCCCTCGTCGGCGCCGCGGGCGTCGAGCCAGGCGGTGGCCGCCGACGCGATGGCGTTGACTCCGCCCGGCATGACGGCTGTCTTGCCCACCGTGGCCACGCACCCGTGCTCGGTGGCGGCCGACCGGGCGGCCAGCACCGCCGTGGCCAGACCGATCATGGCGTCGTGCCGGTCGGTCATCCGGGTGGTACCCGCGTGGTCGGCCTCGCCGGGGAAGTCGAGCCGCCAGCGACCGTGCGGCCAGATGTCGGTGCCGAGGGCGACCGGGTGGCCGAGGTCGATGAGTCCCCGCCCCTGCTCGACGTGCAGCTCCACGAAGACGCCGACCCGACGCAGCGTCTCCGGGTCGGGTCCGAGCTGCTCGGGATCGCGACCGACCGCCCTCAGGGCCTCGGCCATGGTCACCCCGTCGCCGCCCCGAAGACCCAGCGCGCGGTCGGCGGCCCGCGCGCCGGTGATCACCCGGGACCCGCCGCAGGCGACGCCGAACCGCGCGCCCTCCTCGTCGGTGAAGTTCACGATCCCCAGGGGACGCCGGGGAGCGGTCCCGGTGGCCCGCAGGCGATCGAGGGCGAGGAAGGCGCTGACCACGCCGAGCGGGCCGTCGTACGCGCCGCCGTCGGGGACGCTGTCCAGGTGGGAGCCGGTGACGACCCCGGGGGTCGTGTCCGGGTCACCCCACCACGCCCACTGGTTGCCCATCCGATCGGT
>JBMDXL010000872.1:0-2384 GCA_048594465.1 Microlunatus sp.
CTGGAACCACGGGGTGACCGAGGACCAGAAGCACGAGATCGAGCAGGTCTGCAACCAGGCGATCCGCGCCGACCTCGGGGTCTCGGCGACCCTGATGCCGCTGGCGGAGGCACGTGCCTCGGGAGCGATCGGTCTGTTCGGTGAGGTCTACGGCGAGGTCGTCCGGGTCGTCGACATGGGCGACGGCTGGTCCCGGGAGCTGTGCGCGGGCACGCACGTCGCGCAGTCGGCTCAGGTCGGTCTGCTGGCCCTCAACGCGGAGTCCTCGGTCGGTTCCGGCATCCGCCGCGTCGAGGCGTTCGTCGGGATGGAGGCGTTCCAGCACCTGGCCAAGGAGCGCTCGCTGGTGATGGGCCTGGCGGACACGCTCAAGGTGCAGCCGGACCAGCTGACCGACCGGGTGGCGCGGATGGTCGCCCAGCTGAAGGAGGCGGAGCGGGAGATCGCGGCGCTGAAGTCGGCCAACGTGCTCGCCGGGCTGGACGCCATCACGGCCAAGAGCAAGGACATGTGGGGGATCGGCTACATCGCCCACCGGGCCGACGGGGTGTCCGGCAACGACCTGCGGACCCTGGTCCAGGAGGTCCGGAACAAGGTCGCCAACCAGACCGCCGTGATCTGCGTGATCGGCGGCACCGCCGACAAGCCGGCCGTGGTCATCGCCACCACCGAGGGCGCGCGGCACCGGGGAGTCAAGGCCGGTGAGCTGGTCACCCTCGCGGCTCGGGCGCTCGGCGGTCGGGGCGGTGGCAAGGACGACCTGGCCCAGGGCGGCGGCACCGACGCGGCCGGCGCCGACCAGGCGTTCACCGACGTCGAGTACGCCATCGGCGGCATCGCCACCCGGTGAGCGGGTTCCGCACCGGTGTGCGGCTGGCCCTGGACTGGGGTCAGGCGCGGATCGGGGTCGCCGCCTGCGACCCGGCCGGCACGATCGCCTACCCGGTGGAGGCGGTGCCGGCCGGACCCGGGGCCGTCGCCCGGATCCTGGCCCTGGTGGCCGAGTACGAGCCGGTCGAGCTGGTGGCCGGGCTGCCGCGGTCGCTGTCCGGCGGCGAGGGCCCGTCGGCCGCCCTGGTCCGCGATCAGGTCGCCACGCTGGCTGCGGCGGTGGCGCCGCTGCCCGTCCGGCTGATCGACGAGCGACTCACCACGGTGACCGCCGCGCAGCGGTTGCGGGCCGGCGGGAAGTCGGCCAAGCGGCAGCGGTCCCTGATCGACGCCGCCGCCGCGGCCGCGATCCTGGAACACGCGCTGGACAGCGAACGTCACTCGGGCCAGCCGCCGGGGGAGTTACTATCGATCGCGGACGCGCACGACTGACCCGAAGTGGGCTCCACCCAGGTGTGGATGGGGCCCCAGGTGGGCCTGGGGAACGGCCAGGCGAACAGGAGACCGACGCGTGACATCGATGCTGGACCCGGATCTGCGACCGAGCCCGGCCCGTGAGTTCGTGCACAAGGGCAAGGGCTGCCTGGCCGTGCTGGTGGCCGCCGCCGTGCTGGTCTTCGGGGCCTACTTCGTCTACGACCGCGCGGGTGGTCTGCTGGCCGGTTGGGGCGAGGTCGCCGACTACCCGGGCCCGGGCAAGGGCAGCATCACCGTCACGGTGCCCGAGGGCGCCACCGTCAGCCAGATCGGCGACATCCTGGTGGAGAACAAGGTGGTCCAGTCCGAGCAGGCCTGGAGCGAGGCCGTGGCCTCGGAGGAACGGTCCACCAGCATCCAGCCGGGTCGCTACGCGATGCAGACCGAGATGCGTGCGATCGACGCCCTGACCCTGCTGATCAACCCCGGCGAGTACCGGGTCCGGGCCCAGTTCACCGTCCAGGAGGGGCTGCGCCTGTCCGCCCAGGTGGACGCCCTGGTCAAGGGGACCAAGATCAAGAAGTCGGCGTACGAGAAGGCGCTGGACAAGCCGAAGACGCTGGGCCTGCCGTCGTACGCGAAGAACCGGCCCGAGGGGTTCCTGTTCCCCGACACCTACGAGCTGACCGCGGGGGCCAACGCCACCTCGGTGCTGAAGCAGATGACGGGGCGGTTCAACGACGTGGCCGAAGAGGTCGACCTGGTCGGCTCGGCCAAGAAGCTCGACCGGTCACCGTACGAGCTGGTGATCGTGGCCAGCATCATCGAGAAGGAGGTCCGGGCCGAGGGGGACCGGGCCAAGGTGGCCCGGGTGCTCTACAACCGGCTGGACAAGGGCGAGCCCCTGGGTCTGGACTCCACCGTCATCTACGCCGAGAAGCTGAAGACCAACACCACGACGCCGGAGGACCGGGCGAGCACCTCGAAGTACAACACCTACAAGTACGCCGGGCTGCCGCCGGGACCGATCTCCGCCCCCGGCAAGGCGGCCCTGGAGGCCGCCGCCAACCCCGCCG
>JBMDXL010000873.1:0-1618 GCA_048594465.1 Microlunatus sp.
GGGCATGGCGAACGTGATCCTGACCAACGGCGCGCGGCTCTACGTCGACCACGCGCACCCGGAGTACTCCGGACCCGAGGTGACGAACGCCCTCGACGCGGTCCGCTACGACAAGGCCGGTGACGCGGTGATGGCGATCGCGGCCGAGCGGGCCGGCCAGAGCCTCGGTCGCCCGGTCCGGCTGTACAAGAACAACACCGACGGCAAGGGCGCCTCGTACGGCACGCACGAGAACTACCTGCTGGAACGCAGCACGCCGTTCGACCGGGTCGTCACCCAGTTCACCGGCTTCCTGGTGTCCCGGCAGGTGATCACCGGCGCCGGTCGCGTCGGGGTGGGGCAGACCAGCCAGCAGGCCGGGTTCCAGATCAGCCAGCGGGCCGACTTCTTCGAGGCGGAGGTTGGTCTGGAGACCACGCTGAACCGGCCGATCATCAACACCCGCGACGAGCCGCACGCAGACGCCGCCAAGCACCGCCGGCTGCACGTCATCACCGGCGACGCCAACCTGTCGGAGATCTCCACCTACCTCAAGGTCGGCACGGCGGCCTGGGTGCTGCGGGCCATCGAGGCCGGTCTGGTGCCGGCCGAGGTCCGGGTCGACCAGCCCGTGCTGGCGATGCGGGCGGTCAGCCACGACCCCACCTGCCGGCAGCTGCTGACCCTGGTGGACGGCCGCCGGATGACCGCCATGGACCTCCAGGAGATCTACCTGGAGGCGGCGCGGTCCTGTTACGAGCAGCGGGCCGGCGACCTGCCGGAGGCCGCGCAGCTCGAGGCCAAGGACCTGTTCACCCGCTGGCAGGACGTCCTCGACGCCCTCCGCCGGGACCCGGCCGAGCTGGCCGACCAGCTCGACTGGGTGGCCAAGCTGCAGCTGATGGAGTCCTACCGGGATCGCGACAGCCTCGGCTGGGCCTCACCCAAGCTGGCTCTGATCGACCTGCAGTACTGCGACGTCGACCCGCGCCGGAGCCTGTTCTCCGCGCTGGTCCGCAAGGGCCGGATGCGTCGGCTGATCACCGACGACGAGATCGAGCGCGCCCGGTTGCAGCCGCCGTCGGACACCCGGGCCTACTTCCGGGGCCGGGTGATGGAGAAGTACGGTCCCGCCGTGGTCGCCGCCTCCTGGGACTCGGTGATCTTCGAGGTGCCCGGCAAGTCCGCCCTGCAACGGCTCCCGCTGCTCGACCCGCTCAAGGGCACACAGGCCCAGGTGGGCGCCGTGATCGACGCGAGCCCCGACGTGACGGCGCTGATCGAGAACCTCGACGCCTGAGCCGACCCCGCCTCGGCGTTCCGGGCGTTCCGGGCTTCCCGTGCGTCGAACATTCCGTCATTCGACCGAGTCTTCGGGCACCCGGCGCCGCCCCGGCTCGAACAATCCGTCACTCGACCGAGCTTTCGGGCACCCGGCGCCGGCCCGGTCGAAGAATCCGTCACTCGACCGAGTCTTCGAGCATCCGGCACGGGCCCGCCAGGGATCTCGTGCGCGTACGACGTGAGCGAGCCGTCGCCCGTCTCAGTTCCCGATCACTGTCGGACCGCCGCACTAGGCTGAGGGCATCGGTCGACCGCCGCCCCCACGGCGGGCGCAACAGCCCCAACGAGGCGCAGG
>JBMDXL010000874.1:0-3580 GCA_048594465.1 Microlunatus sp.
GCTTCCGCCCCATCCCCGCAGCCCCCCGCCGTACGTTTTCCGACCACGGTCGGCTTCCGCCCGCACCCGCGGCCCTCCGGCGTACGTTTTCCGACCACGGTCGGCTTCCGCGAACACCGGCACCAACCGGGCCGACCGGCGACCGGCCGAGACCAGCGTGACCGCATAGGCAGGGAATGCATCCGTCGACCCGCAGGTTGCGAATGGTCATGGTGCAACAGCAGGTGAGCCGGGCCGACGTCGGTCTGCGGTCGAGTCGTGGTCCGATCCTGCTGGCCATGATGCTGAGCGTCGGGCTGGTGGCGATCGACTCGACCATCCTGGCCACGGCGATCCCGGCCATCGTCTCCGACCTCGGTGGCTTCAACCAGTTCCCCTGGCTGTTCTCGGTCTTCCTGCTGGCCCAGGCCGTGTTAGTGCCGATCTACGCCAAGTTCTCCGACCAGTACGGACGCAAGCCGATCATGCTGATTGGGGTCGGGCTGTTCCTGCTCGGCTCGATCCTGTGCGGGTTCGCCTGGAGCATGCCGGCCCTGATCGTGTTCCGTGGCCTGCAGGGTCTGGGCGCCGGCGCCATCATGCCGACCTCGATGACCATCGTGGGCGACCTCTACAGCCTGGCCGAGCGGGCCACCGTGCAGGGCTACATGGCCAGCGTCTGGGCCATCTCCGCCGTCGTGGGCCCCGCCCTGGGCGGCATCTTCGTCGAGCTGCTCGACTGGCGCTGGATCTTCTTCGTCAACGTGCCGCTGGCGGTCTTCGCGGGGTGGACGCTGATCCGCCGGTTCCACGAGGACATCGAGCGCGTCAAGCACCTGATCGACATCGGTGGCGCGCTGCTGCTGACCGGCGGGTCCTCGTTGCTGATCCTCGGCCTGCTGGAGGGCGGGGTGCTGTGGCCGTGGTTCTCTCCGGCGAGCCTGGCCGTGCTCGGTGGGGCGGCGGTGCTGCTGGTCGGCTTCGCCCTCGTCGAACGGCGGGCCGCCGAACCCATCATCCCCGGCTGGATCTTCCGCGCCCGGCTGCTCAACACCACCAACCTGGTCAGTCTGTCCGTCGGCGCGATGATCGTCGGTCTGACGTCCTACGTCCCGCTCTACGTGCAGGGGGTGCTCGGCCACAACGCGCTGGTCGGCGGTTTCGCCGTGGCCTCGTTGACCATCGGCTGGCCGATCGCCGCGTCCACCGCCGGTCGTGTCTACCTGCGGATCGGGTTCCGGGCGACCGCGCTGATCGGCTCGGTGGTGGCACTGGTCGGCGCCGGTCTGCTGGCCACGCTCGCCGTCGACTCGCCGGTCTGGCTGGTGGCGCTGACCTGCTTCGTGGTCGGTCTCGGGATGGGCTGGATCGCCAGCCCGACGCTCATCGCCGCCCAGTCCTCGGCCGAGTGGCACGTCCGCGGGGTGGTCACCGGGACCAACATGTTCGCCCGGTCGATGGGGTCCGCCGTCGGCATCGCGATCTTCGGCGCGATCGCCAACGCCGCCCTGGCCGGCTCGGCGTCGGGCGGCCCCGCCAGCACCACCTTGGACGGGGTCGACCCGGCGCAGCTGTTCGACGCGCTGCACCGCGTGTTCGTGGGCTCAGCCGTGGTGGCCTTCGCCATGCTGCTCGGGGTCGCCCTGATGCCGCGGAAGTCCGACTCGCACCGCGTCTGAGGTCTCCCGGCCCCGAGGTGTCAGAGCCGGTGGTCGCCCGAGCCACCACCGAGGCTGACACGTCGGCAGGATGGGTCGGGTGAGTGACTCCCCGCTGCCCGACCCGTGCCTGGTCGTCCTGGCCGGCGCGGCCGGGGCGGGCAAGTCGACCTGGGCGACCGCGCACTACGCCCCGACCGAGATCCTCTCCACCGATGCGTTGCGGGCGGTGGTCGGCACCGGGACGGCCGACCTCGACGCCTCCACCGACGCGTTCGCCGTCGCCGACCTGGTCATCGACGCCCGTCTCCGGCGCGGTCTCACCACAGTGGTCGACACCCTCGGACTCGACCCGGACCGCCGTCGCGCGCTCCGGGACCGGGCCCGCCGTGCCGGACTGCCGGCGGTGCTGGTCATCCTGGACACCCCCGACCGGCAGTGCCGGGCGCGCAACGCCGAACGGGACCGACCGGTGCCCGCCGACGTCCTGACCGGACAGCTCCGCCGGGTCCGGACGCTGCCGGCGCTCGCCGAGACCGAGGGTTGGGACCGGGTCGTGGTGGTGACCGACCCGCCGGCGGTCGCGGCCGTACGGGAGAGCGCGGTCGGGTCGGCGCCGAGCGCCGCCGACGACGGCCGGGTGCCGGTGTTCCTGCAGCTGTCCCGGTTCGGCTGGGGTGATGACCCGGCGGGCTGGTTGCGGGACGTGGCGACGACCGCCGACCAGGTCGGCTTCGCCGGGATCGCGGTGATGGACCACCTGATCCAGATCCCCCAGGTCGGCCGGCCCTGGGAACCGATCCCCGAACCCTGGGTCACCCTCGGTCTGCTCGCCGGGCTGGACACCTCGTTGCGGCTCGGCACCCTCGTCTCCCCGGTGACCCTCCGGCCGGCCGGGGTCATCGCCAAGACCGCCGCCACCCTCGACGTGCTCAGCGGCGGCCGGGCGTTCTGCGGTCTCGGCGCCGGTTGGTGGGAGCACGAGCACGCCGCGTACGGGATCGGGTTCCCGCCCGCCCGGGAGCGGCTCGACCGGCTGGAGGCGACGATCGAGACCGTCCGGGCGCTGTGGGCCACCGGCACGAAACCGTACGACGGCCGCTGGGTCGACCTGCCCGACACGACCTGCTACCCCCGGCCGGTCGGTCAGCTGCCGATCATCGTGGGTGGGGGCGGCGAGCGACGCACGCTCAAGATCGCCGCCGAGCTGGGGGACGGCTGCAACCTGCGGGTGGACGGGCAGCTGGCCCACAAGATCGAGGTGTTCGCCCGCCACCGGGAAGCCGCGGGCCGCGACTCGATGGTCACCGTGCTCGACCTGCCGGTCATCGGTCGTGACCGGGAGGACACCGCGCGCCGGGTGGAGCGGGTGCGTGGACGGCTGAGCGCCACGGCGTACGCGGCCCGGCACCCGGTCGGACCGGTCGACGTGCACCGGCGGCGCTGGTCGGAGCTGGCCGTTCTCGGGGTGGAGCAGATCTTCGTCGCCCTGCCGGACCTCGCCCGCGCGAGCGACCTCGAGGTCTGCGCCCCGCTGCTGACCGACTGAGCCGGACCGCGACCCGACCCGCGACCACAGCACCTCAGTCGGCGGAGAGCTCCTCGTCCTCCCGCGGCGCGAGCTGCTCGACCAGCGGCACCACGTCGGCGATCGAGTCGACGATCCGGGTGGGTCGGTAGGGGAAGACGGCGACCTGCTCGGCCCGGGTGGAACCGGTCAGCACCAGCACCGTCCGCAGTCCCGCCTCGATCCCGGCGATCACGTCGGTGTCCATCCGGTCCCCCACCATCACCGTGCTCTCCGAGTGCGCATCGATCTGGTTGAGCGCCGAGCGCATCATCAACGGGTTGGGCTTACCCACGAAGTAGGGCTGCACCCCGGTGGCCCGGGAGATCAGGGCGGCGACGGATCCGGTGGCCGGCAGCGAGCCCTCCGGCGAGGG
>JBMDXL010000875.1:0-1925 GCA_048594465.1 Microlunatus sp.
CCGGTCGCCGGTTCGGGCATCCGGACCGCTGACCTGGACGAGGACGTGGCGGGGGCCGGCCGGGTCGGTCAGGCCCTGTACGGCATCGGGCAGTCCTCGATCACCCACGCGACGTTCGCCAACCCGGCCCTGGCGAAGAAGGTCGGCGCCGATCTCCCGGCGGCCTGGGACTGGAAAGGCTTCGAGGACTTCGTCACCGGTTATGCCGGGGAGGCCGGTGACGGTCAGTTCGGGTCGTCCGATCCCGGCGGGAACCTGCAGATCTTCGAGGTCTACGCCCGCCAGAACGGTGGCGACCTGTTCGCCGAGCGGGGGCTCGCCGTCGGCCAGGACGTCGTCGAGGAGTGGTTCGCCCTGTGGAACCGGCTCCGCAGCGCCAAGGCGGTGCCGCCCGCCGCCGTTACCACCGAGAGCGCCGGCTTCGAGAACTCCGTGCTCTCCCGGGGCAAGGCACCGATCGAGTTCGGCTGGGTCCAGCAGGTCTCGTTCTACCAACCGCTGGTCGACGACCCCCTGGTCATCCAGGCGGTGCCGGGCGCCACGGCGGGATCTCTGGCC
This sequence comes from Microlunatus sp., assembly GCA_048594465.1. Classification (GTDB taxonomy): domain Bacteria; phylum Actinomycetota; class Actinomycetes; order Propionibacteriales; family Propionibacteriaceae; genus Microlunatus. The sequence continues at coordinate 559 of JBMDXL010000875.1, forward strand.
GGGCAGTTCGTCACCGCGCTCGACTTCTGGTGCGTCGACGCCGCTTCGGAGAAGGCCGACGACGCGCACCGCCTGGTGGACTACCTGCTCAACGAGGATGCAGCGATCGACGCCCTCGGCGTGACGCTCGGGGTGCCGCCGTCCGACCGAGCCCGGACGAGGGTGACGGCCTCCGCGGACGCCGCGGGTCGCGGCGCCATCGCCTTCGTCGACAAGGTTCTGGACCAGGTCGGTCCGGCGCCGAAGCCCTGGCCGAAGGGTTATGGCGAGGTCAACGCGCTCTTCGCCCGGACGGCGGAGGAGATCGGCTTCGGACGCTCGGACCCGGCGCGCGGCGCGGAGGCGTTCACCAGCGGAGCCGCGCAGATCCTGACGGCCGGGTGACCCGGGTCGGTCCCGCTACGCTGACGGTCGTGGACGCCGAGAGCAACAAGACGGTGTCCGGGACCGGTGGACGGGTCCGGTTGGCCGACGTCGCTGCCCGCGCGGGTGTCTCCATGAAGACGGTCTCGAACGTCATCCACGACTTCCCCTTCGTCTCCGCCCAGACCCGCGAGCGCGTCACCGCCGCGCTCGCCGAGCTCGACTACCGACCGAACCTGTCGGCGCGCAACCTGGCCCGCGGGCGCGCCGGGATGATCGCGCTGGTCGTCCCGCAGCTGGACATGCCCTATTTCGCCGCCCTCTGCCGGGAGGTGCTCGACGTCGCCGAGGAACACGGGTGGGTGGTGCTCATCCACCAGACCGGTGGTGATCTCGCGGCCGAGCAGTCGGCCCTGTCCGGCGGCTTCGGACAGCGCATCGACGGCATGATCATCAGTCCGCTGGCCGCCGGCACCGATGACGTGGTCCGTCGCCCGGGGGCCGGCCCTCTGGTGACGTTGGGCGAGCACCGGTACCTTCCCGAGGTCGATCACGTGGGCATCGACAACATCGCCGCCGCCGAGGTAGCCACGCAGCATCTCATCGACCTGGGACGACGCCGGATCGCGATCGTCGGACCCAGCCGGACCGGCACGAACGACAGGTATCTCGGCTACCGCCGGGCGTTGCGCACAGCCGGTCTGGACCCCCGCCCTGAGCTGGTGCTGCCGGCGCCCAGCAACCGCGGCGAGGAAGCCGAGGAGGTCGTCGGGGACCTGCTGGACTCGCGCATCGCCCCTCCCGACGCCATCTTCTGCGGCACCGACTGGCTCGCCCTCGGTGCCCTCCGAGCGCTGCGGTTGAGAGGCCTGAGGGTGCCCGAGGACGTCGCTCTCGTCGGCTTCGACGACATCCCGTACGGCCGGGCGGCGACGCCCACCCTCACCACCGTCGCGCCGGATCGGGCGCAGATCGCCCGGCTGGCGGTCGAGTCGCTGGTCGAG
>JBMDXL010000876.1:0-1914 GCA_048594465.1 Microlunatus sp.
GTCAGATGTCGCTCGGGTTTGACGGAGTCGCTCGATCTGCAGCCCGAGCGATGCCCTCGATCCCGAGCGACATACCGGCGCCCGAGCGGGGACCGGGGAGCCCGTGGGGCGACCGGCCTCAGTCCAGGTGCTTGTCGAAGAAGTCGGCGGTCCGCTTGATGGAGCGCTGCCAGGTCGCGCCCTCGAAGGTGTGACCGGCGCCGGAGTAGCGGTGGAAGGTGACGTCCTTGCCCTTGTCCTCGAGCGTGTCGACGATGTCCTCCGACCACGCGATCGGGCAGGTGTCGTCGGCGGTGCCGTGATGGACCAGCAGCGGGTCCGACACGCGGTCGAAGTAGGTCTTCGGTGAGGCGGCCTTCCAGAACGCCGGGTTGTCCTTCGGGAGCCCGTACGTCTTGTCGATCTTGCGGTTGACCGAGCGCCGGTCGTCGCTGCGGTCGTAGAACTGCTTCCAGTTCTGCGCGGCCAGGCTGCTGGTGGAGGCGTAGATGACGGCGGCGTCGACCAGGTTCGGCTGCGCCACCAGGGCGTTCAGGGTGACGTTGCCGCCCATCGACCGCCCGAGCCAGCCGACCCGGTCGCCGTCCAGGAAGTCCAGCTTCGAGCGCTTCACGGCGTAGACCGCGTTGATGGTGTCCACCGCGTACGGCAGCCGCAGCTCGTAGTCCACGTCCGGGTCGTCGTCGCCGGACGCGTGCCCGCGGTAGTCGGTGTGGAACACGACGTACCCCTGGCGGGCCAGGTAGTCGTGCTCGCGCGGCATCCCCTGGCCGGGGAAGTAGGTGTCCGGGTTGATGTAGCCGTGGTTGAGGACCAGCACCGGGAAGGGCCCCTTGCCGTCCGGCACCAGCATCACGCCGGATACGGTGAGCTTCTCGCTGCGGTACGTGACGATCCGGGTGGTGTAGTCGTCGGTGCGGTTGATCACCCGGCCGAGCTTGAGCTTGTCCCCGTTGTACTCCTTCTCGATCAGCGCCTGCACCGAGATCGGGTCCGGCTTCGCGCTGGGCTTCGGCGACGGCGCGCTCGGTCGCGGTGTCGGCGTCGGTGTCGCCGAGGAGGTCGCGGGCGTGGTCGTGGTCGGGGAGGGCAGCGCGGAGCTGGTCGTCGGCGCGCCCGGCGACGTGACCGCAGTGGGTGTCCTGTCCTCGGTGCAGCCGGCCACGAGCGCCAGCAGCCCGGTGGTCACGACCAGAGCGATCGACCGTCTCATGGCCCGAGTATTCCCGGTCGCCCCGAACGCCGGACCGCTCGCCTGCTTCCCGCGCCGACCGGTGTGTGTTTGTCTCCGTACGGGTTCCACGGGACGATCGACGGATCATGCCGCTCCTGGACCCCACCGCTGTCGCCCCCGAACCCGACGCTCTGTACGAGTCATTCACCGGGTGGGCCGAGGGGCGGGGTCTGACGCCGTACCCGGCGCAGGCCGACGCCCTGCTCGAGCTGGTCACCGGCAGCAACGTGATCCTGGCGACCCCGACCGGGTCCGGGAAGAGCCTGGTGGCCACCGGGCTGGAGTACGCCACCGCCGCCCAGGGCGGCCGCACCTTCTACACCGCGCCGATCAAGGCCCTGGTCAGCGAGAAGTTCTTCGCCGCCACCGAGATCTTCGGCGCCGAGCGGGTCGGCATGATGACCGGCGACGCCTCGGTCAACGCCGAGGCCGAGATCATCTGCTGCACCGCTGAGGTGCTGGCCAACCTGGCCCTGCGCCAGGGGCCGGGGCACGGCATCGCCAGCGTGGTGATGGACGAGTTCCACTTCTACGCCGATCCCGACCGGGGCTGGGCCTGGCAGGTCCCGCTGCTGGAGCTCCGCGACGCCCAGTTCCTGCTGATGTCGGCCACCCTCGGTGACGTCAGCCGGTTCGAGCGCGACCTGACCCGGCGGACGGGACGCCCGACCGCGGTGATC
>JBMDXL010000877.1:0-1642 GCA_048594465.1 Microlunatus sp.
GCTGCGGAGCAGCCGGTCCACACAGGGTATGCGCGCGGACAATTCGCGTCGAGCTCCCCTGAGACGCGACGCAGCAGGATCAGAGGGAGGGTTGACACCGGTCCTACGCTGAGCGACAAGCCGGCGGCTGACACACTCGGGGGACCCTATGACAGCTCGTCGCCTCATCCTCATTCTGCTGCTCGCGGTGCTCGCGACCGCCGTGAGCGCACCGGCCGAGGCTGGGCGGACGTTGGCCGCACCCGCGTTCGCCTCGGCGGTCGTGATCGACAGCCGGACGGTCACGCTGACCTGGACGGCGGTCAAGGGCGCCGACCACTACGTGGTCGAGTTCGCACCGGCACGGCGGGTCTCGACCACCGCCACGTCGGCCACGATCACCGATCTCTACCCGGGTGACGCCAACCGGTTCACCGTCCGGGCCGAGACGAAGCGCAACGTCCCCTCCCCGACCAGCGACCCTCTCGTGGTGGCGACGCCGCCGGAGGGTCCGTTCAGGCCGTCAGCCGCGCGGTACGTCGAAGGCATCCGGATCTGGTGGAACTCCGGGATCGGTTGCGCCACCTACGAGCTGGCCAGCGTCGACGCCGACGGTGCGTACTCGGCACCGATCGAGCCGCTCGCGGTGCTGGACCCCCCCAGCTGGTGGGTCGCCCAGGACCCCGGAACGACGGTGACCTACGCGGTGCGTTGCAGCAGCGCCGCCGGCTTGTCCTCGTCGTGGTCGGCCCCGACGAGCGTCACCCTCTGACGCCCTCGCGGACGGGCCGCCTCACCCGCCGGTGATCTTGATCTCCGCGCCGTTGGTGTAGCTGGCGTCGTCGGACAGCAGATAGGCCACGGCGCCGGCGATCTCTTCCGGCTGGGCTGCGCGACCCATGGGCAGACCGGGTGCCCGTTCCGCCGGGGCGTCGGGACGCCCGGCCGCAGCGTGGATCTCGGTGTAGGTGGTGCCCGGCGAGACCGTGTTGACGCGCACACCCTGTCGCGCGAACTCCTTGGCCGTGCCGATGGTGAGCAGGTTGAGGGCCGCCTTGCTCATCGCGTACGGGACGTAGGTGTGGGGTGCTCCGGTGCTGGCCGCACCCGAGGAGATGTTCACGATCGCGCCGCCGCCGGCCGCGACGAACGCGGTGATGGCGGCCCGGGTGATCACCAGCGGGGCGAGCACGTTGATCCGGAAGACCAGCTCGTCCTCGGTCGGGCTGGTCTCCAGGAACGGACCGATCCGACCGGTGATGCCGGCGTTGTTGACCAGACCGGTGATCCGGCCGAGCTCGCGAACCGTCTCGGGGACGATCGCCGCGGCCCGATCCAGGTCGGCCAGGTCGGCCTCCAGCAGCACGACCCGCGCCCCCACCTGCCGGCACTCCGTGGCCACCGCCTCGGCGTCCGCTCGTCGCTCCCGGTAGGTCAGGGCGAGGTCATGACCGTCCCGGGCCAATCGGCGGGCGACGGCCGCCCCGATTCCTCGACTGCCGCCGGTGATCACGGTGGCGTGACGGACGCTGCTGGACACCGGCACAGCGTAGGACCCGCCACACACCCCGGACAGGGCGAGCCCGTAGGCGGCGCGGTCGTCGCCGACCTGTCCTGACCGCCGTCGGCGCAGCGCGGGTACGGTTCGAGAGGTGAATCGCCA
>JBMDXL010000878.1:0-1541 GCA_048594465.1 Microlunatus sp.
CCTCCGCCGACGCCGCAAGCAGCCAGCGTGCGGAAAAGTGAGGGACGCCCAAGACCAGCTCGCCATCGATCCCCGGCACCTGCTCCAGATGCTCGAGGTACAAGCAGAAGGCCCGAAGCCCATCGGCACCCAGCACCTCCAGCAGCCGGGTCAGCTCCGTGACCGGCAGGTCGATCTGCCGGCCGACCGCTGCGTCAAGACCCGCGGCCGTCGATCCTTGCGCCACCACGTCATAGACACGGATCCGAGGCTCGGCGCCAGCTTCGGCGCTCACCCGACCCACCACGGCCGCTTGATCGTGATGGCCATCATGCCGCCACCGGGGCTGCTTCAAGCTGAAGCTCCTGAACCCACCGACCCACGGGAAGTGCAAGGTAGGGCAGCCCCAGAGTCACCGGCTCCAAGGTAGCCGCTGACACCTGCGCGATGGTCTGAGCGAGACATGCACTGTCAGCGGTCACCACCAAGGTGGCCATCTCGTCCAGATGCAAACCGGCCGTGCGCACCAAGGAGACCGCGTCCAGCTCCCGCTGAGGCACCAGCCGAGCAGTATTCGCCGGCCGGAGCTCCCCGATCGGCTGCAAGCTGGCCAGCATCGCCGCCACCTTCAAGACCACGACATCGCCAACGCCGAGTGCGGTCGCGTCGAGGTGGCCGACCCGAACGACAGCGCGTGCGGTGGCCAGGGAAACCCCTGCGGCCAGGCTCACCTGGCGAAGGGACCACTTGTCCGCCCGCTGCGGCGTCCGCGCCATCGTGCGTTCCTTCCACCCGGCTCCGTTGTGAGATCCACGCTAGGAGTCCCCAACCCTTGATTCTGTGACCGACACGCCAAGTTACAGCTGTGTCATTCGTGGTTGTGTGCGTGTCACACCTACAGGCGTGTCCTGCTGTTCGAATAGACCAAGGCTCATCCCACCTGCTCGTGGGCAATCCCGGCCGACCGACACGCCGAAACGCCCGGCCGGTCATGGCGGGAACCGTTGGAGTCATGATGCGGCGGATGAGACACCGACCGCCCGTGACTAGCTGTCACGCCTAGTCAAAGCACTCTTGCATGCCGCCTCGGGGAGTGGTCCATGCGAGGTCCTGTGCGAGTGTCCCTACCATGACCAGCATGCAGACCGACCCGTCGGCGGGCGCGGCCGGTGAGCCGGGCTCACAGGACCTGAACTCGACGATTTCCGATGCGGCTCTGCCGGCCGCCGTCACGCTCCCCTCGTCCGCGACGGTGACCGTCAGCGCAGCCAGAGTCCGCGAGGGTCTCCACCTCACACCACACCAGCTCGGCGAGTACACCAAGAGGCTCGGCCTCAGCGTCGGCGACCGACCCAACTACCCGCGCTTCGCAGCAGCCGAGATCCACGCTCTTCTCGCCGTGCAGAGCCTCCGAGACCTCCAGGTCCCACTCGAGGACGCCTGCCAGGCCGTCGCGGCACTGCGCGCGTCCATCACCGCTGGCCAGGGATGGGTCGTTCTCTACCCCACCCCCCACCAATGGGTGGCCGTCTCCGCGGGCTCCGTCGAGGCGCTCCTCAGCT
>JBMDXL010000879.1:0-1618 GCA_048594465.1 Microlunatus sp.
TCTGCAGGGGGTGCGTCAGCGAGTGAAAGGGTGCGTCAGCGGGTTTTCAGGTGCGGGTCAGTGGCCGCCGGCGGCCATGGCGGCGGGGATCGGGGCCTGCCAGGTGGTCCGGATCTGGTCAAGGCCCAGGCTGAACTGGCCCTCGACCACCAGCGCGTGGCCACCGGTGACCCCGAGCCGGTTGACCGGGACGTCGTACGCGGCGGCCAGCTCGACCAGCTCGGCGCTCCGGTCGGCGGGCAGCGAAACCAGCACCCGGCCGGTGCTCTCGGAGAACAGGGCGACGAACGGGTCCTGCTCGGCCAGCGACACGCTTGCCCCGATCCCCCGCCGCAGCGCGCTCTCCACCAGGGCCTGGGCGAGTCCGCCGTCGGCGAGGTCATGGGCGCTGCTCAGCAGTCCGCGCCGGGCGGACCGTGCCAGCAAGCCGGCCAGCCGCTTCTCGTGCCCCAGGTCGAGCGACGGCGGCAGCCCGCCCAGGTGACCGTGCACCACGTCGGCCCAGGCCGAGCCGGCCAGCTCGTCCCGGGTCTCCCCCAGCAGCCAGATCTCGTCACCCTCCCGGCCGAAGCCGATCGGGATCCGCGCGCTCACGTCGTCGATCACCCCGAGCACCCCCACCACCGGAGTGGGCAGGATGGCGGTGTCCCCGGTCTGGTTGTAGAAGCTGACGTTGCCGCCCGTGACCGGGGTGCCGAGGGCCTGGCAGCCCTCCACCAGGCCGGCGATCGCCTCGGTGAACTGCCACAGCGCCGCCGGGTCCTCCGGCGAGCCGAAGTTCAGGCAGTCGGTGATGGCCACCGGCTGGGCTCCGGTGACCGCGACGTTGCGGTACGCCTCGGCCAGCGCCAGCTGGGCACCCGCCCGCGGGTCGAGGTAGGCGAACCGCCCGTTGCAGTCGGTGGCCAGGGCCACGCCGAGGCCGGTGTCGGGATCGATGCGGAGCATCCCGGCGTCCTCGGGCTGAGCGAGCACCGAGTCGCCCCGGACGTAGCGGTCGAACTGGTCGGTCACCCAGGACTTGTCGCACAGGTTCGGCGAACCGACCAGGCGCAGCAGGGTGTCGGCCAGCTCGTCACCGCCGCTGGGTCGGGCGAGCCGCTCGACCCCGTCGGCCTGGACGGCGTCCTGCCAGTCCGGACGCGCGTACGGGCGTTCGTAGACGGGGCCGTCGTGCGCGACCGTACGGGGGTCGACGTCGACGATGGTCTCGCCGTGCCAGTCGATGATCAGCCGGTCGCCGTCGGTGACCTCACCGACCACGGTGGCCTGCACGTCCCACTTGGCGCAGATCGCCAGGAACGCGTCCACGTCTCCGGGCTCGACGATCGCCATCATCCGTTCCTGGGACTCGCTCATCAAGATCTCCTCGGGGCTCAGCGTGGAGTCCCGCAGCGGCACGACGTCGAGGTCGACGTGCATGCCGCCGTCGCCGGCCGCAGCCAGCTCGGAGGTGGCGCAGGAGATGCCGGCGGCGCCGAAGTCCTGGATGCCGGTGATCAGCTTGGCGGCGAAGAGCTCGAGCGTGCACTCGATGAGCAGCTTCTCCATGAACGGGTCGCCGACCTGGACGGCGGGGCGCCTGCTGGGGCCCTCCGCGTCGAAGGTCTCCGAGGCC
>JBMDXL010000088.1:0-1817 GCA_048594465.1 Microlunatus sp.
TCGCGACGGCGTCGGAGGGGCGCCTCAGGAGGCCAGGGACCGCCGGACGACGAGCTCGCTCTTGGCGTACTTGCCGATCTGGTGGGTGGCGATCCCGTCCATCACCGCGCCGACCCCGCCGCCCAGGATCGGCACCCGCCGGGTGACGGTCAGGGCGAGGTTCTTGCCGCCGACCCGCTGAATCAGGTCCGACAGCACCTCCTCGGCCACCCGCTGGTCGAGGTGCGGATCGAACACCGGGGCCGTGGCCACGGCGAGCGGGGAGGTGGGCAGACGGCCGCAGAGGATCTTCTTGGCCACCTGCTCGCCGCCCATCAGGCACATGATCAGGGCCGTCCGGACCCGGTTGTCGTCCAGGTCGTAGCCGCGGAGATGGGCCAGGGCGGCCACCATCCGGACCTGCACGACGGCCACCCCGGCCAGGTTGGCCGGCATGGTGACCGGGAGTGCGGCCAGACCGCCGAGGTTGGTGACGAAGCCCTGGGCGCCGGCCAGCCGGACGTGGAAGTCGATGATGCCGTCCACCGCCCCGTCGGTGGCGCCGCCGTGGCGCTGGAGCTGGCGGGAGGCGTGCGCCTTGGCGCCGGGCAGCTTGGCGGTGCCGTCGATGGCGATCTCCAGCACGTGCCGCAGAGCGCCGCCCGCGACCTGCGGGGTCATCCGGCTGGCCACGGGCAGACCACGAGCGAACAACCTGCCGACGTCTTGGGCAGACGGCATGGGACCTCCCGGTTTCGGCTGCTCCCCAGCGTACGTGCGCCCCCGGGGCAGCCACCCCGGACTTCCCCTGGCCACCCCCTGAGCCGGCGGGCGGTGCCGGACGCCGGTCCGGCGCGCCAGACTGGCCCCGTGCAGCCCTCCCCCTTCGGTCCGCCGCGCCGGTGGCCCGACGACGACCTGATCGCGGTGTCGCGCGACGTCGACGCCGCGATGGTGCTGGACGCCTACCGCCACGGGGTGTTCCCGATGCCGGTCCGGCGGCGGCTGATGGGCTGGTGGTCGCCGGTGGACCGCGGGATCCTGCCGCTGGACGGGCTGCGGGTGACGCGGTCGCTGCGCAAGATGCTCGGCCGCTACGAGATCCGCGTCGACACCGCGTACGCCGACGTCCTGGCCCGGTGCGCCGACCCGAAACGACCCGGCAGCTGGATCGACACCCGGATCGCCGCCATCTACACCGACCTGCACCAGAGGGGGATCGTCCACTCCATCGAGGCCTGGGACCACGACGGGGTGCTGGTCGGAGGCCTGTACGGGGTCAGCCTGGGCGGTCTGTTCGCGGGCGAGTCGATGGTCCACGACCCGGTCCGGGGGCGGGACGCCTCCAAGGCGGCCCTGGTCGCGCTGGTCGAGCGGCTGCGGACGGCCGGCGGGGCGGACCGGCTGCTGGACGTGCAGTGGCGCACCGACCACCTGGCCACGCTGGGGGTGGTGGAGGTCGACCGGGACGACTACCTGACCCGACTCGACCGTGCCTTGCGGCTGCCGGCACCGGACTGGGCGGCACCGGACGGGGCGGCCCCGGACGGGGCGACACCGGACGCACCGGTCAGTCGCTGAGCGGCACCTGCTCGGCGATCTGGCGCAGGGTGGCCAGCTGGCGGGCGAACCGCTCGCGGCCGAGTGGGGTGAGGGACAACCAGGTCCGGGGACGCTTGCCCACGTACCCCTTCTTCACGTGCACGTAGCCGGCGCCCTCCAGCACGGTGACCTGCTTGGACAGGGTCGAGTCGCTGACCTCCACGGTGTCGCGGACGAAGGCGAACTCGGCCTCACCGACGCTCGACAGGGTGGCCATGATGGAGAACCGGACGGGT
>JBMDXL010000880.1:0-1862 GCA_048594465.1 Microlunatus sp.
ACGTCGACCTCGTCTCTTCCGCCGGCCCGCTGACCGCGGTGCTGCGGCTCGGAACCTCGTTCCTGTCCGTCGACCAGGCCCGGCGCAACCTCGACCTCGAGCAGGGCGAGCCCGGCCGCGAGCGCGGGGTGGACGACCTGAGCGCGTCGGCGGCCGACGCGTGGGACGAGCGGTTGTCGGCCCTGGAGATCGACGGGGCGCTGGTCGACGACGAGGCGCGCACCACGGTGGCCTCCCACCTCTACCGGCTGAACCTCTACCCGAACTCCGGCCACGAGAACGTCGGCACCGCCGAGGCGCCGCGCTGGGTGCACGCGAGCCCGGTGCTGCCGGCCGCCGAGCACACCGACACCCACACCGGTTCGGTCGTGGTCGACGGCAGGATCTACGTCAACAACGGGTTCTGGGACACCTACCGCACCGCCTGGCCGCTCTACACCCTGCTCTACCCGCGGCTGACCGCCGAGCTCGTCGAGGGCTTCCTCCAGCACCATCGCGAGGCCGGCTGGATCCCGCGGTGGTCCTCCCCCGGCTTCGCCGACTGCATGGTCGGGACGTCGAGCGACATCGCGTTCGCCGACGCCCTCGTCAAGGACGTCGCGGTGGACGCCGAGACCGCCTACCTGGCCGCGGTCCGCAACGCCACCGTCGCCACCGACGACACCCGGGTCGGCCGCAAGTCGCTGGACCGGGCGATCTTCCTGGGGTGGACACCGGTCGAGGAACCGGAGGGGATGTCGTGGTCGATCGACGGCTACATCAACGACTTCGGCCTCGCGTCGATGGCCCGGTGGCTGCTGGACCACGACCGGCGCCCCGCGGGCTACGACCGTGCTCGGTTGACCGACGAGCTCCGCTGGTTCACAGCCCGGTCGACCGACTACGCGCGGCTCTTCCGTCCCGACCACCGGCTGTTCCACGGTCGCCGGGCCGACGGCAGCTGGCGGGTCGGTGACGGTTTCGACCCGGACGACTGGGGCGACGACTACACCGAGACCAACGCCTGGAACATGGCCGTGTCGGTGCCGCACGACGGCGCCGGGCTGGCCGGTCTGCACGGCTCCCGGGACGCTCTGGGGACGATGCTGGACACGATCTTCGCCCGACCGGAGACCGGTCGCCACGAGGGGTCCTACCCCCGCAGCATGCACGAGATCACCGAGGCGCGCGACGTCCGGATGGGCATGTTCGGCCACAGCAACCAGCCCGCGCACCACCTCCCGTTCCAGTGGCTGCACGCCCACCGCCCCGACCGTACGCAGGCGGCCGTGCGCGAGATCATGCGCCGGTTCCACCAGGGCAGCGAGATCGGTCAGGGGTACGGCGGGGACGAGGACAACGGGGAGATGTCGGCCTGGCACCTGTTCGCCGCGCTCGGGCTGTACCCGCTGACCGTCGGCAGCCCCGACTACGTCGTCTCCTCGCCGCTGTACGAACGAGTGCGGGTGCGCCGCGACGACGGGACGGGCTGGCGGTTGGCCGCCCCGGCGATCACCCACGACGCCGTGTACGTGTCCGGCGTCGAGGTGGACGGCACCGCCTGGACCCGGCCCTGGATCAGCCACCGCGCGCTGGTCGGGGCCGACGAGATCACCTTCCGGCTCGCCGACACCCCACAGAGCTGGGGCAGCGCGTCGGCTCCGCCCTCGGTCACCCCGGAGACCGACGGTGCGGTCACTCCCCCGCGGCTGCTGCGCGACGTCGCCTCGACCGCGTCGCTGGTCGGTCCACCGGAGGTCGACCTCGGGGTCCTGGTCGACGACCGCTCGTCCACCGCCGTCGACGTCCCGGCCGGGACGGTGATCGAGGTCGACACCGGTGACGACGTCGACGTCGAGCTGGTCACGCTCACCTCGGCCGCC
>JBMDXL010000881.1:0-1570 GCA_048594465.1 Microlunatus sp.
GACGAGGTCGGGTCCACCGTCTGACTGGGACGGTCCGAAGACGTCCGCAAGGTCGGGGCCGAAACTCACAGGATCGGACAACGCACTCTCCTAACAACAGCTAGCGGCAGTCACGGGATCGCCGGACGCCGACGGCTTGCAGGGGTGGTCGCCGGCGTGTGTGACCACGACCACATGGTGGGCCCAACGTAACGGCCGCAGCCTGCCAGCACCAATCAGCACGGGCCTGTCCGGGGCATCCTCCCGACAGGAGAAACGCATGGATGAGCCGGCGCCGACGGACTCGTGGGTGACCCGTCGACGCCGGCTCGCCTCCATTGGGGGTGGAGGCCGGGCGGCGGGGACCGCTACCCGGAGAGGAGGGTCGCCACACTCACCTGGAGCGAGGTGGCACGACCCCCGAAAGGTCCTCCCGGGCGCACTCGTGGGCCGAGCGGCGGTCGGGTGTTCGTCAAGCCGATCAGGTGCGCGCGGGCACCGAGATGGGTACGGGCGCGCTGTCGCCCGACGCCGACGCCGGCTGCACCGCGTTCAGGCCTCCTGCGGTCAGGAAGATCGCGAGCAGCACCAGTGCGAGCCGGCGCATCAGACTGTGGTGCCGCGATGCGGCGGGTTGTCGGCACTGACGCCCTTCTGAGTGAAATCAGACATGAAGTTCCCCTTGTTGCACTGCCGTGGATTGCATGACCGGCGCCCCAAAGCCGTCGACCACCGCGCGCCGTCCGCCCCCCAAAGGCGATCGGCGATGTTGCTTCGGCCTCTACTCTCACCCCTGGGCGCGGAGGAGGACACCCCTTGGCCGAGGCGGTGGCATAGCTGCACGTGGCCTTGACGAAGTCTCGGGGTATCTCGGTCATTAGCGCGCGGATGGACCAGACCTCTTCGGTGGCGCCACGCATCAGTCGGTCGAGGAGACCGCGACCCGGCCCTGCGAGATGCAGGAGCCGAAGTCGGTCTGGTCGTTCGAGTCGGTGCCGACCGTGCGGATGATCGACACGTTGCGGGTGAAGGTCTGGACGTCGGTCCAGGCGCCCGCCACCACGGTCGCCTGGCTGGCGCCGGGGCCGTAGCCCGACGTCGAGCGCTGGAGGGTCCACGTGATGGAGAAGCTCGTGGCCTGCGTCCTCGAGCGCTCCGCCGACGTGCGATAGGTCAGGGCGAACGTCTTGCACTCACCGACGCCCTGCGCGTTGACGTTGAGGTAGACCGGCGGGCGGTAGCCGGCGTTGGGGCCGCCCTGGTCGACGTGCACGCCGTCGACCTCGATCTGGAAGTGGGACAGCGTGTCGGTCTCGCGCCAGCGGTACCAGCCCTTGATCGAGTCGCAGGTGCACATCTGGAGGTACTGCGGCAGCTGGCCGGTGCCGTAGCCGTTCTTGATCGTCGCAGGGTTGGCCTGCTGGGCCTGGGAGGCGCAGACGGCGCGGTAGCCGGTGGTGACGTTGGGTCCGACGGTGATGCCACCGGTGACGCCGCACCTCGAGGCCGCGAAGGCGGGCACGGGTGTGACGGCGGCGATCACCGGTACGGTCCAGGCGGCGCCCCGGACCACATTTCGGCGCGTGAGTGC
>JBMDXL010000882.1:0-7801 GCA_048594465.1 Microlunatus sp.
CCGCACGCCCGCTGGATCACCAAGGAGCTGGTCGGCCAGCTGGAGGAGCAGTTCCCGCTGATCGCCCACCCGTCCGGACGGGCGCTGATGGGCTCCAGCTTCGGGGCGATCGCCTCGCTCACCACCGCCGTCCGCTACCCGCAGACGTACGGCTCGCTGCTGCTCCAGTCCGGCTCGTTCGTGTTCACCGACATCGGCGCGCTGCGGGGCGAGGACCCGGCGTTCGCTCCGGTGGTGAAGTTCATGAACCGCTACCGGACCAAGCCGATCCGGATGGCCGACCGGCTGTTCCAGTCCTGCGGGGTCTACGAACCGCTCATCGTCGTCAACCGCTCGATGGTGCCGGTCTTCACCGAGACCGGGATGACGGTCAACTACGTCGAGTCGCGGGACGGCCACAGCTGGGAGTCGTGGCGTGACCGGCTCCGCGACGGCCTGTCCTGGATCTTCCCCGGCGAGAGCCTGTACGTCTACGAGTAGGCCCCGGGTTCCCCGACGCCGTCAGCCGGTTGGGGGGACGACCGGCGGCAACTTCTGCGAACGCCGCATTTTTCTCCGGATCCTCCGGCAGACTGTCGCTCCGACGTGGGCGGGGGCCCACGCTGACCAGGGGGAACGAGCATGATGAGTGGACACCGACGGCCGGTCGCGAGAGCAGCGGGGATGCTGGTGGCGACAGCCGGGGTGACGGCCGGCCTGCTGGGCGGCATGGCGCTGCCCGCCGAGGCCGCCGGCGCGGGGACGGCGACGGTCAAGGAGTTCAAGAAGATCAAGGACGGGCACACGCTGTCCAAGGTGCGCCGGACCGTCCACGGCAAGGGCGCGCGCGTCGCGGGCATCACGGAGGCGCCCGTCTTCGTCTGGCGCAGCACGGCCGGCAAGAACGCGTACGTGGTCTTCGAGAACGGCCGGGTGATCGACAAGGCCCGGATCGACGACATGAGCGTCAGCGTCGCGGAGTACCGCAAGCTCAAGAAGGGGCAGCGCTACCGCAAGGTGGCCAAGACCATCCGCGAGCCGGGCGAGCCCGTCCTGGACGAGCGGGAGGGGGGACGCCGCTACCAGGACTTCGTCTGGATCGACGACACCCTCACCCAGGTCGTCTGGCTCGGCTTCGTCAACGGCAAGCTCGCGTCGAAGGAGCGCCTCCCGGTCGACCTGTTCCTGGACGAGGAGGATCCCGAGGACCCGGGCGTGTACGTCCGCGCCGCCGCTCCGCAGGTGGCTTCGGCCGTCCGCGACCAGGCTCGCCGGGTCGACGCCGCGCTGAGCTGACGGCACGTCGCCGACCGCCCGGCGTCCGGCTCGGATCGGGCTGTTTTGCCGCCGCACGGACCCAGCCGGTAGTCTTCTCCGTTGGCGCCCGACCATCCGAGGCCGGGCTCCAGGCATCGCCCTCCTGCCATGGGGACGTCCCATGGCCGCTGAGACCAGAGGAGGAGGAGTTCGCGCATGCGCCCATACGAGGTCATGGTCATCTTCGACCCCGAGACCGATGAGCGGTCGGTTCAGCCGACGCTCGAGCAGTACCTCACCGTCATCACCAAGGGTGGCGGCACCGTGGAGAACCTGGACATCTGGGGTCGTCGCCGGCTGGCGTACGAGATCCAGAAGAAGTCCGAGGGCATCTACGCCGTCATCACCTTGACCGCTGAGCCGGACGACGTGAAGGAAATGGATCGTCAGTTCCGGATCAACGAGTCGATCATGCGGACCAAGGTCATCCGGCCCGACACCCGCTGAGGTCGTCGCCCGACACCGGCCGGCTCGCTGACACCTGCACGCGTCAGCTCGCCGAGCCGTCGGAGCACCGGCGGGCGTGTCCTGTCATTGGCCACTGACAGGCTGGCACCGCACACCACACAGACTGAGTCCAACGGAGACACACCATGGCTGGCGAGACCGTCATCACCCTGGTCGGCAACCTGACCGCCGATCCCGAGCTGCGCTTCACCCCGTCGGGGGCACCGGTGGCCAACTTCACCGTCGCCTCGACGCCCCGCACCTTCGACCGCCAGAGCGGCGAGTGGAAGGACGGCGACGCGATGTTCCTCAGCTGCGCCGTGTGGCGGCAGGCGGCGGAGAACGTGGCCGAGTCGCTGCAGAAGGGGATGCGGGTCATCGTGCAGGGGCGACTGAAGTCGCGCTCGTACGAGACCCGTGAGGGCGAGCGTCGCACCGTGTTCGAGGTCGACGTCGACGAGATCGGTCCCGCGCTGAAGTACGCCACGGCCAAGGTCACCCGCTCCTCCGGTGGAGGCGGCGGCGGTGGCTACGGCGGCAACTCCGGTGGCGGGGGCGGCTACTCCGGTGGTGGCTCCGGCGGTCAGGGTGGCGGTCGCCAGGGCGGCGTCGGCAACGACCCGTGGGCGACCGGTGGCGGCTCCGGCGGAGGCAACTCCGGCGGCAGCAGCTCCGGCGGTCAGGGCAACCAAGGCGGTGGCGACCCCTGGGGAGCCCCGCCCAGCGACGAGCCCCCCTTCTGATCCACGGATCAGGACGAGGCTCGTCATCCAGTAACAGCAGTTCGGCACATTCCGGCACCTACGCCGGGCTTTCGAAAGGAGAGCACCACAATGGCCAGCACGCCCCCACCTCCTCGCAAGGTGAAGAAGAAGGCCAACCCGCTGCGCGCGGGTCAGCACATCGACTACAAGGACACCGCCACGCTGCGGAAGTTCATCTCCGAGCGGGGCAAGATCCGCGCTCGCCGGGTGACCGGTCTCTCCGTCCAGGAGCAGCGCCGGGTCGCCATCGCCATCAAGAACGCCCGCGAGGTTGCGCTGTTGCCGTACGCCTCGACGGCCCGCTGAGTCGAGAGGACGCACAGATGAAGCTCATTCTGACGGCCGCCGTCGACAACCTGGGTCTGGCCGGCGACATCGTCGAGGTGCGTGACGGCTACGGCCGCAACTACCTCGTGCCGCGCGGCTACGCCCTGCGGTGGACCAAGGGTGGCGAGAAGCAGATCGAGGGCATCAAGCGCAGCCGCGACGCCCGCGAGATCCGCAGCCTCGACCACGCGCAGGAGGTCCGGACCCAGCTCGAGGGTCTGACCATCCAGCTCGACGCCCGCGCCGGTGAGAGCGGCAAGCTCTTCGGCGCGGTCACCCCGGCCGACGTCGCGTCGGCCATCAAGAAGTCCGGTGGTCCCCTGGTGGACAAGCGGTCGATCGAGATCGGCAAGCCGATCCGGTCCACCGGCAAGCACACCGTGGGCGTCAAGCTCCACGACGCCGTGACCGCCCACGTCGCGGTCGCGGTGACCGCTCAGGCCTGAGCCTGAGCACCCTCACGACGTGACCGCTGCAGCGATCACACCGACGGCCGGTCCCGGGATCTCCCGGGGCCGGCCGTCGGCGTCTGACCAGTCGGGGCGGTGAGGACCGTGCCCGGTCGCTGGCGCGTGCCCGTCGTCGTCCTCATCGGCCTGCTGATGGCCCTCAGCCTGATCGCGCCGCACATCGGCATCGTCGGGCAGGGCCTCGGCCGCTCGCTGATTCCCACCGGGCTGCTGTTCTCCCAGATCCAGGCTGCCGCCGTCGGGCCGTACGACCTGGTCCTGCTGGGTCTCGGCATCAACGTGGGCTACCTGGGCATCGGCCTCCAGCAGCTGGGTCTGGTCGCCGGTTTCGCGTCGTTCTGGGTGCTGGCCACCGAGGACGTCAACCGCTGGATCTACCGGGTCGCGGTGGTGTCCGGCTGGTTGCTGGCCCTCAGCGCCCCCATCGTCCTCACCGGCTGGTCGCTGATCGCCTCCTCCGGCGCCCCGGCACTCCTCGGCTGGGCCTGGCTCCCCACCCTGATCGCCGGTCTCGCCCTGATCGTGGTCGGCCGCCGCTCCCGGGAGCGGATCGACCGCAGCTGGTACGTGACCAAACCCGAGCTGCAGTAGCCGTCTGTCCGGCCCTGCCGGCGCCCGTCGGCCCCGCCGGGGTCTGTCAGGCGAAGGGGTCGGTGATCTCGCGCAGACGGATCAGGATCCGCTCCAGCTCCGCGGTCGCGCCCTCACCCAGATGGCTCCGCCACTCCTGCTCGATCGCCGACTCCACGGTCCCGGCCAGGGCGATCACGTCCCGCCCCCGCTGGGTGGCTCTGATCAACCGGGCACGTCCGTCCGTCGGGTCGGGCACCCGCTCGACGTAGCCCGCGCTCTCGAGCTGGTCCACCAGGAACTTCGCCGCCTGCTTGCTGACCTGAGCAGCCTCGGCCAACCGGGTGAGTCGTGAGCCCCCGGGGTCGACCCGCTGGAACAGCCGGGCCTGCGGCAGCGTGATCGCATAACCGGCCGCAGCCACGGTCTCCAGGATCCGCTGCTCCATGTGCCGGTAGGGGAGGAAGAGCAGCACCCCGAGATGGGGTGGGGGCACGTCGGCAGGCGCCATCAGAAGCCCCTTGCCAGCAACGTCCGATCGGTCCACACTGGTAAAAGTCTATTACCAGTCGAGGGGGCGGTCGTGGACGACACGACGTGGAGCTTGATCGCGACCGAGCGGCGCACGCTGGCGGACCTGCTGAGCGGTCTCACGCCCAGGCAGTGGCAGACCACGTCCCTGTGCTCGGAGTGGACCGTCCGGGACGTGGCCGCGCACCTGGTCATGACCCCCAACGGGGTGCCGCCGGTCACCAGCCTGCTGCGAGCGCTGACGAGGAGCCGGGGGCGGCTGTGGTCGGCCGGTCGCGATGTGGTCGTCGCGTACGACGCGCAACCGGACGAGCTCGTGACCGACCTGCGGAGGCTCGCGACGGCCCGGACGAGGCCGGTCTTCGTGATGGCCCCGAACATCCTGCCCGACCTGGTCATCCACGGGCAGGACATCGCCGTCCCGCTGGGCCTCGACCGACCGGTCCCGCCGGCGACAGGACGGGAGGTTCTGGACCGGATCTGGGGCATGGGATGGCCGTTCTGGGCCAGGCGCCGATTCGCGGGACTCACCGTGCGAGCCGAGGACTGCGGCTGGTCGGCGGGTCAGGGGCCGGAGGTCTGCGGCAGCGCCGCCCACCTGCTGCTGACGATGACCGGTCGCCCGGGGGCAGGAGACCTGCGCGGACCCGGGCTCGCCGTTCTGCGGCAGCGCACCGCCGCCGGCGCGGCGACGTCCCTCTGAGGATGGGCGCACCGAGCAGACCGGGTCCACCGCCCGGTCCTACGGCGTGATCATCACCGTGGCGCGGTGACCGTCGGAGCCCGTCGAGTTGCGGCGGCCAGGGGCCGCGGCCGGCGGGCGCGGCCGGTGGTCAGCGCACCGCGTCGAGGGCCCACAGGGCGTTGGAGGCGGTCGAGCACGGGTACGACCCTCGGCCGCCGTCGGCGCGGCACTCCCGACACTGCAGCACGACCCGTCCCCGGCTGAGCACGCTGGTGGTGTCGTGAGCGTGCAGGATGATGGCCAGCGCGCCGATCAGCCGGTCGCCGCTGGCCAGGGCGCGACGCAGCAGGGTGGTCCGCTGCCGGAGGAACGCGTCCTGCTCCGGGACCGCGGCCCGGCGGTCGGCCGACAGGGCGAGGTCGTCGGGCGCCGCGTCGTCGGTCGTCTCCTCCAGGTCCTCGAAGCCCATCGACCAGTCGGGATAGCGGCGCTCTGCGCTGGTGCTGGTCCAGACGGTGGTGACGTCGAAGTGCCGGGTGTCGTCCTCGATCCGCCGGTAGAGGTCACGGACGGCCTGCTCCGGGCCCTCCAGGATCTGCATGACGTGGCGCTGGCGTACGAGCAGCACCCCGGTGATCTCGTGGGCGGCGTTGCGCTCCCGGCTGGCGCCCAGCACCTCGTCGAGCTCGGCCGCGGACGTGGCGTCACGCAAGGTGCTGACGTAGGTCAGGGTGTGGATCACGGACCAACGATACGAGCCGGCGGTGACAGCGGGCAGGACGGGATCGGCCGGCCGTGCGAGCTCTCCCTCCCGGCTCCTAGTCTGGCGGGCATGGAGCAACGCATTCTCGGTCGTACGGAACGTCCCGTCTCGGTGGTGGGGCTGGGCACCTGGCAGCTCGGCGCGGACTGGGGGTCGGTGTCGGAGAACGACGCGCTGGACGTCCTGGCCGCCGCGGTGGAGGGCGGGGTGACCTTCTTCGACACCGCCGACGTCTACGGCGACGGGCGCAGCGAGCAGCTGATCGGCCGCTTCCTGGTCGAGCACGGCGACACTCCCGTGACGGTGGCCACCAAGATCGGTCGGCGCGCGGACCAGGTGCCGGAGAACTACACCCTGGCCAACTTCCGCACCTGGGTCGACCGGTCCCGGCGCAACCTCGGCACCGACCAGCTCGACCTGGTCCAGCTGCACTGCCCGCCCTCGTCGGTGCTGTCGGCCGACCGGGTGTACGACGACCTCGACACCCTGGTCGCCGAGCACGCCATCGCGGCGTACGGGGTCAGTGTGGAGACGTGCGACGAGGCACTGACGGCGATGTCGCGCCGGGGCACCGCCACCGTCCAGATCATCCTGAACGCGTTCCGGCGCAAGCCGCTGGACGACGTGCTCGGCGCGGCTGCGGCCAACGGGGTCGGCATCATCGCCCGGGTGCCGCTGGCCAGCGGTCTGCTCAGCGGTCGCTACACCGCCGACACCACCTTCGCCGCCGACGACCACCGGAGCTACAACCGCCAGGGCGAGGCGTTCGACGTGGGGGAGACGTTCTCCGGCGTCGACTTCGCCACCGGGGTGGAGGCAGCCCGGGAGTTCTCCGAGCTCGTGGCCGGCACCGGCCTCGACGCCACCCCGGCCCAGGTGGCTCTGGCCTGGGTGGCGCAGCAGCCCGGCGTGACCACCGTGATCCCGGGCGCCCGCTCCGTGGCCCAGGCGCACGCCAACGCGGCCGCCGGCGAGCTCCCCGCGCTCGACGACGCGTTCCTGTCAGCGGTCGCCGACATCTACGACCGGCACTTCCGGGCGGTCGTCCACGACCGCTGGTGAGAAGGCGATGAGTTCGGCCCTCACCGGGTCTCCACCACGCTCAGCGACGCCGACGCGTGGGCGAGCTCGGTGCGGCTGGCCGGCGACGCGGCCCGGACGGTGGCCGAGCTCACGGCCACCGAGGGAGCGGATCTCGGCGGGGTCGGCAGCGCTGCCCTGGTCCGGTCGCTGCAGGCCGCCGGGCTGGTCGACCGCTACTGCCTGCTGATCCACCCGCTGGTGCTGGGTCAGGGCGCTCGGCTGTTCGACGAGACGTCGCCGCCGACCGAGTTCACCCTGACCCACTCGGTGGTCACCGGCACCGGGGGGATCATCGCCACCTACGACCGGGCCTGACCGTCCGCGACACCGTGGGTGAGCGGCTCAGCCCCAGTTGGCCGCGTCGGTGAGACAGAACGGGTGGCCGGCGGGGTCGAGGACGACCCGCCAGGTCTCACCCGGCTGGTCGTCGGGCACGGTCGCGCCGAGCTCGAGGCAGCGGCGCTCGGTCGCCGTGATGTCGTCGGTCTTCAGATCGAAGTGGAACTGCTTGCTGCCCCGCTCGTTCGGCCAGGCGGGCGGCGCGTAGTCCGGGACCCGGCCGAAGCCGAGCGCGGTGCCCGCTCCCTTGAGCATGGCGTACTCGTCCTCCGCCGCCAGGATCTCCCAGCCGAGCAGCTCGGACCAGAAGGTCGCTTCCGTACGCGGGTCGTCGCAGTCCAGGGTGACCATCGCGAGGCCCACCGTCGTCGTCTCCGTCATGGCTCCAGCCTGTCGTCACCGGCCCGCGTCCGCTTGGACAAATGCGACACAGCGCGCGGCCCGGGCGTCTACCGTGACGGGCGTGCAGCAGGAGCCCACGGAGCTGACCGACGTCGAGGTGCTGGAGCGGGTCCGGCAGCACTGG
>JBMDXL010000883.1:0-1715 GCA_048594465.1 Microlunatus sp.
GTGCGCGATGACCTGGGCGCGCCGCCCCCACCGGGCCGCGATCTCGTCGGCCGCGCCGTCGGTGAGGGTGACGACGGCGGCGGCCCGGGCGAACAGCGCGTCCAGCACGGCGGCGTGGGGGGCCGGGTCGACGTGATGGGGATTGCGCAGGTCGTGCGCGGTGAGGACCAGCGGGACGCCCGCCGTGGCCAGGGCGTCGGCCCAGCGCTCGGCCGCGGCGCGGTCGAGATGGTCGAATCCGAAGTGCAGGTGGACCAGGTCGGCGCTCCCGGCCCACTGCGGGACCGACGCCGCTTCCAGGTACGGGTCCGGTTCCCACCCGCGTACCCGCTCGGTGGCGACCGGACGTACCCCGTCCGGGCGGACGGTCTCGACGTAGGGGTGCCGGGCGGGCACGGTGACGACCCGCGGGCCGGCTGGGGGCGCGACGGGCCCCACGGTCGGTCCGGCGGCGGTCGAATCGGCGGCGGTGGTGCGGGACGGCATGCTGGGGCTGTACCCCGACGCCCGGTCGGTCAGTGCTTGACCACGGCCAGCATGTCGCGCAGGGACGCGGTCGGCAGGTATGCCCGGGTGATGGCGATGCCGATGCGCGGCAGGTCGCCCTCGTCCCGGAACGTCATCAGCATCGGCGACAGGCGTGGCTGGAACTTGGCCTTGAACGCGTGCAGCGACCGGAACCCGTAGACCGGTTCCAGGGTCTCGCCCAGGGTGCCGAGGAACTTCTCGATGGCCGAGCCGTGTTCGTCCTCGCCGTCCGAGCGGGCCAGCGGCGCCCCGGACAGCGACACGAACTGCGCGCCCTGGGCCTTGAAGTGCAGGCAGGACGAGGCGATGAGGACCTCCATCGCGTTGCGGAAACCGCCGTCGGCCCGGCGCATCAGGTCCAGGGTCCACCCGGCGATGCCGCCGCCCTCGGCGTAGACCGGCATCCAGGACGTGACGCCGTGCAGCTTGCCGTCGGCGTCGACGGCCAGACCGACCTTGACCTCCGGGTCGAGGGCCTCGGTGACCCCGCCGAGGGTGAAGCCCATCTCGGGCAGTTCCTTGTCGCCCAGCCACTGCTGCGAGAGGTGTTCGACCTGGCGCACCATCGCCCACGGCTCGTCGGACAGGGTGACCATGCGGAAGGTGATGCCCTCCTTGGCCCCCTTGTTGAGCGCGGTGCGGATGTCCTGCCACTTCTTGCCCTTGAACTCCAGGGGCGGCAGGTCGATGAGGTTGTCCTCGGCCACCTGGACGTGCTGCCAACCCAGTCCGTCGGTGACGTCGGAGGTCAGGCGCGAGCAGGAGAAGAAGTACGGGATGAGCGACGCCTGCTCGCACATCGTCAGGAACTCGCCGATCGCGGGCGCCGTGGAACCGGGCGGCCCGATGGGGTCACCCAGGACGACGGCCACCCCGGCGTGTTTGCGGAACGCCAGGTACGACTGTCCGTCGGCGGTGATGAAATGCCGGTTCTCGGGCCACGTCGTCATCCAGGACAGCGGGCTGCCGCCCCACTGCCGCAGTAGTTTCCTGGCCATCTCCGGGTGGGACGTTCCGCTGGCCTGCCGACGCCGGGACTTGCGGGGAACCTTGAACGCCGATCGGGCCGCGATGAGCATCGCCAGGTACCCGCCGAAGATGACCGCGGCGGCGATGAGTTCCGGGATGCCGTCGACCTGCGCGTCCGGGTCGTCCAGCGCTCCGACGATCTCCAGGAAGAGCAACAG
>JBMDXL010000884.1:0-5158 GCA_048594465.1 Microlunatus sp.
CGGCTGGCCATCCGGTCGGGGTGGAAGACGTCGAAGTCCTTCTGCCCCTCGCCGTTGGAGGCGAACATGATCGGCTTGCCGGTCACCCGGGCGATGGACAGCGCGGCACCACCGCGGGCGTCGCCGTCGAGCTTGGTCAGCACCACCCCGTCGAAGCCGACCCCCTCGGCGAAGGCGTTGGCGGTGTTGACCGCGTCCTGGCCGATCATCGCGTCGACGACGAACAGCACCTCGTCGGGACGGACGGCGGCACGGATGTCGGCGGCCTGCTGCATCAGCTCGGCGTCGATGCCCAGCCGGCCGGCGGTGTCGACGATGACCACGTCGTAGAGCCGGCGCTCGGCCTCGGCGAGGGAGTTCTTGGCCACCTCGATCGGGTCACCCACTCCGTTGCCGGGCTCCGGGGCGAAGACGTGCACCCCGGCGCGCTGGCCCACGATCTGCAGCTGGTTGACCGCGTTCGGACGCTGCAGGTCGGCCGCCACCAGCAGCGGCGAGTGACCCTGGCCCTTGAACCAGACCGCCAGCTTGCCGGCCAGCGTGGTCTTGCCGGCTCCCTGCAGACCGGCCAGCATGATCACCGTCGGCGGCCGCTTGGCGTAGCGGATGGTCCGGGTCTCACCGCCCAGGATGGTGACCAGCTCGTCGTTGACGATCTTGATGATCTGCTGGGCCGGGTTCAGCGCGCCGTGCAGCTCCGCGCCGCGGGCGCGCTCCTTGACGGCGGCCACGAAGTCCTTGACCACGGCCAGGTTGACGTCGGCCTCGAGCAGGGCGCGCCGGATCTCCCGGGCGGTCTCGTCGATGTCGGCCTCGGTGATGCGGCCCTTGCCGCGGAGGCTCTTGAACGTCGCCGCCAGGCGGTCCTGCAGGGTGTCGAACACGGTGGTTCCTCGATCGTCGTCACTAGGGGAGCTGCTCGGGTCAGCCTACTCAACCCCGGCGTCGCGGCCGCCGCGCGCGATCTCGGGGGCTCTCGGGCTACCCGCGCGCCGCGTCCCCGGCCCGGACCGCGGCGAGGATCCGGACCAGCGCGGCGACGGAGGCGTCCACGTCGGCGTCGGTGGTCCGGTGGTTGGACACCGAGATCCGCAGCACCGTCCGCCCCCGCCAGGTGGAGGGCGTCATCCAGGCGGTGCCGTCGGCCAGCAGCCGTCGGGCCACCTCCCGGGTCACCGCCGCGGGGCCGAGGGACACGCAGACCTGGGTGAAGACCACGTCGTTGACCACCTGCACGCCGGCCACCTCACCGAGCCGCTCGGCGAACCGGCGGGCCCGGGCGGCCAGCCCCTCGACCAGGTCCGCCACCCCCTCGCGACCCAGGGACCGCAGCGCCGCCCACACGGTGAACCCCCGGGCCCGGCGGGAGAACTCGGGCACCGCGTCCATCGGATCGGGTCGGGCGTCCTTGATCAGGTACGCCGCCTCGATGCCGAGCGCGGCGTGCAGGGCGGCGGCGTCGGCGACGACCGCGATCCCGTTGTCGTACGGGACGTTGAGGGTCTTGTGGGCGTCGGTGGCCCAGGAGTCGGCCCCCTCCACGCCGGCCAGCAGGGGACGCAGGGCCGGGGAGGCACCGGCCCACAGACCGAACGCCCCGTCCACGTGGACCCAGGCGCCGCGCCGGCGCGCGAGGTCGATGCACGTCGCGAACGGGTCGTACGCGCCGCTGTGCACGTTGCCGGCCTGCAGGCAGACGATGGTCGCCACGTCGGCCGGCCCCTCGGCCAGGGCCGCGGCGAGGGCGTCGGGCCGGATCCTACCCTGGTCGTCCACGTCGACATGGACGGCCCCACCCGCCCCCAGACCGAGCAGCCGCAGCGACAGGTCGATGGTGTCGTGCCGCTCCCGGCCGACCAGCACGCGGACGGGCGGGCACCCCGGCAGACCGTCGCGGTCCACGTCCCAGCCCGCTCGGCGCAGGACCGCGTCGCGCGCCGCGGCCAGGCAGGTGAAGTTGGCCATCATCCCGCCGGTGACGAAGCCGACCCCGGCCGTCGCGGGGAGACCGAGCAGGTCCAGCAGCCAGCCCGCCGCCACCCGCTCGGCCCCCGCCGCCGCCGGGGACGACACCAGCAGCCCGGCGTTCTGGTCCCACACCGAGGTGAGCCAGTCCGCGCCCAGGGCGGCCGGCAGCACCCCGCCGATGACCCAGCCGAAGAACCGGGGGGACGGCATCGCCACCACGCCCGGCTCCGCCCCGGCCACCAGGGTGTCGATGACGGCGAGCGGGTCGGTGCCGGTGGCGGGCAACGGCCCACCGAGGGCGGCCGTGACCTCGTCGACGTCGGCCCGGGCGCTCACCGGGCGCGCCGCCAGTCCGTCGAGGAACGCCAGCGACTCCGCGAGCACCCGCTCCAGCACGAGACGCTGCGGGTCGGCCTCCGGTCGCCCGCGGTCGGGATCGGTCATGGCGGCGCCCCTTCCCGACGCCGTGGGCGCGGCTGCCCCCGCGACGTACGTCCAGAGGACCGAGTCTGGCCGTTCCGGGTCCGTCGGGCCAGGGGTTTCGGCCGGACGCCGACTACCGTGTGAGCCTGATCGGCGGCCGGAGGCTGCCGCAACGACTCAGGAGCAGGTGTCGATGGCACGGGTGGACGCGTGAGCGACGAGCCGGAGCGCGACCTCGCCGACCCCGGCACCTCCGCCGACGGCGAGACCGAGAAGGAGTGGTGGGACGACCCGCGGATGCCCTGGAAGGGCAAGCCGGGTCGGGCCGACCTGGTGTGCTGGATCGGCATCGTCGTGGTGGGGGTGTACGGCCTCGTCATGCTGCCGCTGCGCGCGTACCTGGTGGTGGCCAACCCCGTCCTGCAGGCCGGTCTGACCGGGTCACGCTCCGCGCTGGTGGTGCTCGGGGTCACCGACAACCCGCTGTGGGGCCTCGGACTGGCGCTCGGCATCGTCAGCATCGTCAAGTTCGACTGGATCTACTTCCTGGCCGGACGGCTGTGGGGTCGGGGTCTGATCGAGCTGATGGGTGGGCGTTCCAAGCGGGCGGCCCGCAACGCCGACCGGGCCGAGCGGCTGGCCCGACGCTGGGGGGTGCCCGCGGTGCTGCTGACCTATCTGCCGATCCCCATCCCGGCGGCGGTCATCTACGCCACCGTGGCGATGGCGGGAATGAGCTGGAAGAAGTTCTGGGTCGTCAACATCATCGGCGCCGTGGTCATCCAGTGCACCTGGGTGGCGCTCGGCTTCTGGCTCGGCGAACCGGCCCGGGTGGTCGTCGAGGCGTACGCGCAGATCAGCATGTACGTGGCCTTCGCGCTGCTCGCCGCCGTCTTCATCGGCGTCTTCCTGAACCGCAACAAGACGCCCCTCCCCCGCTGACTCCCGGCCGCGCCCCGGACGACTACGGTCGTCGGGTGCGGCTGGTGACGTTCAACCTGTGGAGCGGCCGCTCGCCGACGCGCCGGACCGGGCCCCTGGCCGGTCGCCGCCGGCAGCCGGTCGACCTGGACCTGCTGCGCTCCGCGATCGTCGAGCTCGATCCCGATCTGCTGGCCCTGCAGGAGGTCGACCGCGCGCAGTCACGTTCCCAGCACGCCGACCTGGCCGCCGTCGCCGCCGAGGCGATGGGCGCACGCGAGCACCGTTTCGTCCCGACCCTGGCCGGCACCCCGGGGGCGATGTGGGCGCTGTCCACCCCGGCGCACCGACCCGCCGGCGAGTACGGCATCGCCCTGCTCTCCCGCTACCCGGTGCAGCGCTGGCAGGAGATCGCCCTGCCGGCCCTGCGCCCCGGTTTCTCGGTGCTGGTCCCGGTGCTCCGGCAGCAGCTGACCGTCGGTGAGGAGCCGCGGGCCGCGGTGGCGGCGCACCTGGACACCCCGGTCGGCCCCCTGACCGTGGTCAACACGCACCTCACCTGGATCCCCGGCTCCGGGGTGCGCCAGCTGCAGGAGCTCACCCGGGCGCTGGCCGGGGAACCGGATCCGGTGCTGCTCACCGGCGACTTCAACATGTGGGGCTCGCTGCCGCGGCGGATCACCGGCTACCGGCCGCTGGCCGAGCACCTCACCTACCCGGCCCCCCGGCCGACCCGGCAGCTGGACCACGTGCTGCTGCGCGGTCGCGGTCCGACCGTGGTGGCGTCGCGCGCCGTGCGCCTGGCCGTCTCCGACCATCTCGCTCTGGTCGTCGACCTCGCGTGACCGCGACACCGGCACCGCGCACCGACCTCGGGCCACCGCCGTAGGCTCCCGGGCGTGCTCGAGCTGCGTCCGGTGGCGTACGACCACCCCGATGCCCAGGAGCTGACGGCGCGGGCCCAGGCCTACTACGTCGAGCTCTACGGCGGTCCGGACTCCGACCCGATCACCGCCGCCGAGTTCGCCGCGCCCCGCGGCGGCTTCGTGGTCGCCTACCTCGAGGGGCTGCCGGTGGCGATGGGCGGCTGGACGGTCACCCAGGACGGGCCCGGGACCCGGGTGGCCAAGATCCGGCGGATGTTCGTGGACGCCGCAGCCCGGCGGCAGGGTCTGGCCGGGAGGGTGCTGCACCGGCTGGAGACCGAGGCGCGCGGAGCCGGGGTCACGTCGGTGATCCTGGCCACCGGTCGTCCCCAGCGGGCGGCGATCGCCTTCTACCGTCGCCACGGCTACACCGACGTCCCCGCCTTCGGCTACTACGCCGGCAGCGACGAGGTCGTCTGCCTGGGCAAGGCGCTGACGCCGGCTCAGCCGACCAGCTGACCGTCGCGCCGCATCCTGGCCGGCTGCGCCGGTCCCTGGAGCAGTCCCTGGGCCAGCGAGACCAGCGCGGGCGAGCGCAGGATCTCGTACGGGTCCGAGGTGGTCCCACGCCGCCGGAAGGCCCCGGGGGCCGACCCGTACGCGCCGGAGAAGCGCCGGGAGAAGTGGTAGGCGTTGGCGAAACCGGCCCGGGCCGCGATGTCGGCCAGCGTGCTGTTGCTCCGCTGCAACCAGGTCGCCGCCCGGACGAGACGGACCAGCTCGAGCGCGCGCGCCGGCCCCACGCCGTAGCTGTCCCGGAACAGCCGGAACACGTGGCCCGGCGAGATGCTCGCCCGCCCGGCCAGCTCCTCCACGCCGATGATCCGCATCCCCTCCGCGATCCAGATCGTCCGCGCGGCGTCGATGGCGGCCACCAGCGGGGCCGGCAGACCGTCCCACGGTGAGCTGCCGAGCAGCTC
>JBMDXL010000885.1:0-4579 GCA_048594465.1 Microlunatus sp.
TGGGCTCGGGGATCCAGGCGGCGGCCGGCGCCGTCGTCATGGTGGCCACCACCGTGGTCCTGGCGCTCCGGCTGCGTCGGGCGGGTCGGCGCCGGCGCCGGGCCCTGGCCCCGCTGTACGGGTACGGCATCTTGGCGGTGCACTCGATCCCGCTCAGCTCGAGCGTCCTCCCGCAGGTCGGTCTGCCGGCCGACTGGGTGTTCCCGGTCCAGCTGATCGCCGTGGCCGGGGTGCCGGTGGCCTTCACCCTCGCCCTGCTGCGCGGTGGCTTCGCCCGGACCGGCGAGATCGAGGCGCTGGGGACCTGGCTGAGCTCCGCCGACCCGGGTCGGCCACCGCTGACCGGTGCCCTGGCCCGGGCGCTCGGTGACGACTCGGTCGAGCTGCTCTTCTGGGTGCCGGAGCGGGCCGAGTACGTGCACGCGAACGGCGACGTCGCCGCGCCCGCGGTCGGCGACGACCGCGGTGCAGTGGAGATCGAGCGCCAGGGTGAGCGGGTGGGGGCCATCACCTACGACCGCACCCTGCTGGCCGAGCCGGCTCCGGTGCACGCCGCGGGCCGGGTGATCGCGATCGCCGTCGACCACGAGCGCATCGCCGCGGAGCTGCGGGCCAGTCAGCAGGAGCTGCGACGCTCCCGCGAGCGGATCGTCAAGGCGGGCGACAACGAGCGCCGCCGGATCGCCCGCAATCTGCACGACGGGCTGCAGGTCCGTCTGGTGCTGCTGGCCCTGCAGGCGCAGGAGATCGCCGAGGACCCGAGCACCCCGCCGGCGGTCCGGGACGCGGGGGTCGCCCTCCGGCTCGGCGTTGACGGGGCGGCGGCCGAGCTGCGCGACCTGGTGCACGCCGTGCTGCCCGCGGCGTTGATCGAGCGCGGTCTGTGCGCGGCCACCGAGGACCTGGTCGACCACGTACCCGTCCCCACCACGCTGGAGATGACGGTGGCGGAGGACGACCTCTCCCAGGTGGTGGAGAGCACCGCCTACTTCGTGGTGGCCGAGGCGCTCACCAACGCCCTCAAGCACGCCCGACCCAGCAGCCTGCACGTGGCGCTGACCCGGGTGGGGGACCACCTCCGGGTCGAGGTGGCCGACGACGGCGTGGGTGGGGCCCACGTCCGGGCGGGGTCCGGGCTGGGCGGGCTCACCGACCGGGTCGAGACCCTGGGCGGTCGTCTCCAGCTGACCAGCCCACCGGCGCGCGGGACCCGACTGGTGGCGGAGCTGCCGTGCGGATCGTGATCGGGGAGGACGAGTCCCTGCTGCGGCAGGGACTCACGCACCTGCTGGAACGGGCCGGGCACCAGGTGGTCGGCACGGCGGCCGACGCCGACGAGCTGATCCGGCACGTCGACGAGCGGCTGCCCGACGTGGTCGTCACCGACATCCGGATGCCTCCCGACTTCACCGACGAGGGGCTGCGGGCGGCCCTGCAGATCCGCAGCACCCACCCCACGATCGGGATCATGGTGCTCTCCCAGCACGTCCAGCGTCGCTACGCCGTCGAGCTGATCGCCGACAACCCCAGCGGGGTGGGGTACCTGCTCAAGCAGCGGATCGCCGACGTGTCCACCTTCTGCGCCGACCTGGTCCGGGTCGCCGACGGGGGCACCGTGCTGGACCCGGAGGTGGTCGCGCTGATGATCACCCGGGTCGACCGCGACCACGCCTCCGGCCGTCGGCTGACTCCGCGCCAGCAGCAGGTGCTGGCCCTGATGGCCGAGGGCCGCAGCAACGCCGCGATCGCCGAGCGGCTGTCGATCACCGAGAAGGCCGTGGTGCAGCACGTCTCGCACATCTACGACCACCTGATGCTGCCGCCCAGCACCGACGACCACCGACGGGTGCTGGCGGTGCTGCACCACCTGGCCCGCTGACCGGTCAGGTCGACAGGTGCGTACGGCCGGGTCGACCGTCGAGCCGGGGATCGCCCACGACGTGGCGCACGACGTCGCGGAGGTCGTGCACGACCGGGTGCCGGTCGTGGTCGGGCGGTTGCTGGTGGCCGACGGCGAAGCGGACGAACCGGACGCCCAGCTGGTCGGCGATCTCCTCGTCGTGGTTGGTGTCGCCGACCATCAGCACCCGCGCGGGCTCGTGACCGGACGCGCCCAGCCAGTCGGCGACGACCTGGGTCTTGGACGCCACGTACGCGTCGGTGATCCCCAGGATCTGACCGAAGTGCCGGTCCAGGCGGTGCGGCGCCATCTGCCGGCGCAGAGTCTCGGGAACCGTGGCGGAGATCAGCACCTGCTCGGCCCCCAGGCCCGCGATCGCGTCCAGGGTGGTGACCGCCTCGGGCTGCAGCGGTGCCCGCACCACCTCGGTGGCGAAGAGCTCGAGGTAGTGCGCGGCGGCGACCCGGAAGTCGCTCGCCGGGATGCCCACGCGCGTGTAGAAGTCCTGCACCGGGAACCCGAACACCGCCCGGTACGCGGCAGCGTCCGGCACCACCGGCAGACCGCGGGCACCGAGCACCGCGTTCATCGCGGCGCGGGCCACGTCGGTGTCGTCGAGCAGGGTCCCGTTCCAGTCCCAGCAGACGGCGTCGACGGCTCGCGGGGGCGAAGGGCTCACGAGGCAGCAGTGTGGCAGTGCTGCCGCCGCGTCCCGCATCGGACGCTCGGCGGATGGCCGCCCCTCGCGATCGGACTGACCCCGGGCGTGAACCCAGTCAGGCGCGGAAGCCCGCCACGGCACCGATCACGGTGATCGCCGGCGGCGTCAATCCGGCCTGGGCGGTGGCGTTCGCGATGGAGTCCAGCGTCGCCCGCACCGTCCGCTGCGTGGGCAGGCCGGCGTCGGCGATGGTGGCGGCCGCGGTGTCGGGGGCCATCCCCTGGGCGATCAGCTCGGCCGACACCGCGGGCAGCGTGGCCACCCCCATCATGATCACCAGCGTGGTGTTGGCCCGGGCCAGCGCCGCCCAGTCCAGGGTGCTGCCGGGATGGTCCGGCGGCAGGTGGGCGGACACGATGGTCACACCCTGGGTCAGGCTGCGGTGGGTGAGCGGGATGCCGGCCAGGGCCGGGGCAGCGATGGCCGAGCTGACCCCGGGGACGACGGTGACGGGGACGCCCGCCTCGGCGCAGGCCAGCAGCTCCTCGCCGCCGCGGCCGAAGATGAAGTTGTCCCCGCCCTTGAAGCGGACCACGCGCCGACCGGCCAGCCCGTGCTCCACCAGCAGCTCGTTGATCCGCTCCTGCGAGGTGAACTCCCCGCGCGGGATCTTGGCCACGTCGATGATCTCCACCCCGGCCGGGGCCTGGGACAGCACCGCCAGCGGCGCCAACCGGTCGCAGATGATCACGTCGGCGCTCTGGATGGCGGCCAGCCCGGCCACCGTCAGCAGCCCGGGATCACCCGGACCACCCCCGACCAGGGTCACGTGGCCCGTCCCCGGCCCGGCGGCCGGCACGGCCTCGGCGCCACCCGGGGGAACCAGGCAGAGCCGTCCGACGGCCCGGGCGGCTGCGGCGATGCGGACGTTCTCCACCGGGTCCGCGGCCGGGACGACCAGAGCCGCCGCGACCAGGTCGTCGTCGGACCAGGGCCGGCGGTGCCAGGTGAGCAGACCGCGGTCGGCCAGATCCCGCACCGTGGTGGGAACGGTGTCGGCGTACACGGTGACCCGGGCGCCGTCCTCACGCAGGTCGGTGATCACGCCCAGGGAGGCCGGCGACCCGCCGCAGACCGCCACCCCCTGCCCAGCCACGTCCAGCTCGGCTCTCATGTCTCCTCCCGGAGGGCCCGCAGGGTCTTGATCAAGGTGTCTGTCGTGGCCTCGTCGCGGACCGCGATCCGGATCCAGTCCGGACCGAGCCCCGGGAAGGTCTCACCGCGGCGGACGGCGAAGCCCCGTTCCCGCAGCCGTACGCGCACGGTGCCCGGGATCGCCTCGTCGGCGAGCCAACCGGCGGAATCGACCAGCACGAACGGCGTCCGCGTGTCGGGCACCACCGGCAGGCCGACCTCGGCCAGGCCGGCGACCAGGTGGTCGCGCCGCTGGGTGGTCTCCGCGGCCGCCGCGGCGGCGATGACCCGGGCGGGTGCGGAGACGCAGGCGATCATGGCCTCGACGGCCGGGGTGGAGACCGACCAGGGCGTCTGCTGGGCGGCCAGGGCGGTGATCAGCCCGGGGTCGCCGACGGCGTAGCCGGCCCGCAGCCCGGCCAGCCCCCAGGTCTTGGTCAGCGACCGCAGCACCAGCACGCCGTCGGACCCGTCGCAGGTGATCAGGGACTCCGGTTCGCCGGGCACGGCATCCATGAACGCCTCGTCGACCACCAGCACCCGACCCGGACGGACCAGCCGGCGCAGGGTCTCGGCGGGGTGCAGCACGCCGGTGGGGTTGGTGGGGTTCCCGATGATCACCAGATCCGCGTCGACCGGCACCCGGTCGGGATCCAGCCGGAAGCCGTGCTCGGCCTGCAGGACCACGCGTCGGGGCTGGAAGCCGGCCGCCCGCAGAGCCGCCTCGGGTTCGGTGAACTGAGGGTGCACGACCACCGGGGCTCGCCAGCGCCGCGCCCGGGCCAGCAGGGTGAACAGCTCCGCCCCGCCGGCCGACGGCAGCA
>JBMDXL010000886.1:0-4029 GCA_048594465.1 Microlunatus sp.
GCTGTCGTCATCCACCGCGGTCGCGTGCTCGGGGTGGTCCCCAAGGTGCACCTGCCCACCTACCGCGAGTTCTACGAACGGCGGCAGTTCGCCTCCGGCCACGGCATCACCGGCGAGGAGATCGCCGTCGCCGGTCAGCAGCCCCCCTTCGGGACCGACCTGCTGTTCGAGGCCGCCGATGTCCGCGGGCTGACGGTCGGGGTGGAAATCTGCGAGGACATGTTCGTGCCGGTGCCGCCGTCCAGTGGACTGGCCCTGGCCGGGGCGACCGTGCTGGTCAACCTGTCGGGGAGCCCGATCACCATCGGTCGCTCCGACACCCGCAGCGCGTTGTGCCGGACGCAGTCGATGCGGTGTCTGGCCGCCTACCTCTACGCCGCCGCCGGGCAGGGCGAGTCCACCACCGACCTGTCCTGGGACGGGCAGACGAGCATCTTCGAGAACGGGACCGAGCTGGCCCGCGGCGCCCGCTTCGAGGAGGAGCCCCAGCTGACCATCGCCGACGTCGACCTGGACCTGCTGCGGCAGGAACGGGCCCGGCAGGGCACCTTCGAGGACAACCGGCGGGTGGCCATCCCGGACGCAGAGTTCCGGCGGATCGAGTTCACCCTCGCGCCGCCCGCCGATGATCTTGGTCTGCGCCGGGTGGTCGAGCGTTTTCCCTTCGTGCCGGCCGATCCGGACCGCCTCGCCCAGGACTGCTACGAGGCGTACAACATCCAGGTCGACGGGCTGGCCCAGCGGCTGCGCGCGATCCACACCGAGAAGGTGGTGATCGGCGTCTCCGGCGGCTTGGACTCCACCCACGCGCTGATCGTGGCCGCTCGGGCGATGGACCTGCTGGGTCTGCCGCGGACCAACATCCTCGGCTACACGATGCCCGGCTTCGCCACCGGCGACGCCACCAAGTCCAACGCCTGGAAGCTGATGACCTCGCTCGGCATCAGCGCGCACGAGCTGGACATCCGGCCGACGGCGACGCAGATGCTGAAGGACCTCGACCACCCGTTCGGGCGGGGCGAGGAGGTCTACGACGTCACGTTCGAGAACGTCCAGGCGGGCCTGCGGACCGACTACCTGTTCCGGCTGGCCAACCACCAGAACGCCATCGTGCTCGGCACCGGGGACCTGTCCGAGCTGGCGCTCGGCTGGTGCACGTACGGGGTCGGCGACCAGATGTCGCACTACAACGTCAACGGTGGCGTGCCCAAGACGCTGATCCAGCACCTGATCCGCTGGGTCAGCGGGCTCGACCGGTTCGCCGGCGAGACCGCCGAGGTGCTGCTGGCGATCCTGAACACCGAGATCTCCCCGGAGCTGATCCCGGTCAAGGCCGGCGAGGTGCCGCAGAGCACGGAGAAGTCGGTCGGGCCGTACGAGCTGCAGGACTTCACGCTGTTCTACACGCTGCGGTTCGGTTTCCGCCCGTCCAAGATCGCGTTCCTGGCCCACCACGCCTGGCGCGACGTCGACGGCGGCAGCTGGCCCCCGGCCTTCCCACCCGAACGCCGCCGCGCGTACGACGTGCCGGCCATCCGGCAGTGGCTGGTCGTCTTCGTCAAGCGGTTCTTCGGCTTCGCCCAGTTCAAGCGCTCGGCCATGCCGAACGGACCGAAGGTCTCCCACGGCGGGTCGCTCAGCCCCCGCGGTGACTGGCGGGCGCCGTCGGACGGCAACGCCGCGGTGTGGCTGGCCGACATCGAGCAGAACATCCCGACGGACGAGGCGGCGAACCGATGAAGGTCGTGATCACCGGCGGAGCTGGCTTCCTGGGCTCCCGGCTGGCCGAAGCCCTGCAGCAGCAGAGATCGCTGGTCGGCTCGGCGGGGGAGCGGGAGCCGATCGAGGAGATCGTCCTGTTCGACCAGCCCGACAGCGTGACCCGGCTGCCCCGGGTTCCGGCCGGCTGCGCGACGGTGGCCGGCGACATCGGCGACCCGGGTGTGGCCGCGCGTCTGCTGGGGGACGGACAGGTGACGGTGTTCCACCTCGCCTCCATCGTCAGCGGTCACGGCGAACAGGACTTCGACCTGGCTCTGCGGGTGAACCTCGACGGCGCCCGGCACCTGCTCGAGGCCTGCCGCACCCACCCCCATCCGGTCCGGCTGACCACCACCAGCTCGCTGGCCGTGTTCGGACCGGCCAGTGGCGATCCCGTGCACGACGACTCGCTGGTGCAGCCGGCGACCACGTACGGGATGACCAAGGCGATGCTCGAGCTGATGATCAACGACTACAGCCGCAAGGGCTTCCTGGACGGCCGGGCGGCGCGGCTGCCCACCGTGATCATCCGCCCCGGCGCCCCCAACGCGGCGGCCTCGTCGGCGGCCAGTGCCGTTTTCCGGGAACCGTTGTCCGGAACGGGTTACCGGCTGCCGTTGCCGCTGGAGACCGTGATGGCCGTGGCCAGTGTGGAGTCGGTGATCGACAACCTGATCGGTCTGCACGAGCTGCCTGGCGAAGCCCTGGAAGGGCGGCGGACGGTGACCTTCCCGGGCATCTCGGCGAGCTTCGCGGAGATGCTCGACGTCCTCCGCGCCGCTGCGCCGGTCGGGGGTCTGGGCTCGGTGACGGTCGAGCCGGAGCCGGCCGTGCAGGCCATCGTGGCCACCTGGCCGACCCGGGTCGACGGCGCTCGGGGACTTTCCCTGGGACTGCGCGACGCCGACGACCTGGCCACGACGCTGGCGGCGTACCGGGCCCGCTACGTCGGCTAGTCCGGTCACCCGGTCACCCGGGCCGGCCGGGCCGGCGAATTGTGTTCGCCCCCTGCGGCAGCGTGCCCCTGATCCGGCGACGACGAGCCCCCCCTCGCCTTCCCGGATCATCCGTCTGGCGGGTGGAGGCGTCAGGGCAGCCACCCGCCCGACCTCAGTCCCGATTGCGGCGGTAGTGCACCACCAGCGCGCCGGAGGGGGACACTTCGCCGGTGAGCAAGGTCCAGTGCCGCAGGTCATCGGCACCGAACAGGCGGTGTCCGGATCCTCGCGTGACCGGCGCGATGACCAGGCGCAGCTCGTCGATCAGGTCGGCGGCCAGCATCGACCGGGCCAGGCTGATGCTGCCGTGCACGCCGATGCTGGCGCCCTCGGTCTGCTTCAGGGTGGTGACGAACGCGGTCAGATCGTCGGTGACCACAGTGCGCGGTGCCCAGTCGCCGTCCGGTTCCCGCGAGCCGATCACGAACTTCTGCACGCCGTTGATGAACGTCGCGAACGGCTCGATGTCCGACGTCGGCCAGTACGCTGCCCACTCCTCGTACATCCCGCGACCGAGCAGCACCGCGTCCTGCTCGGCGATCACCTCGGCCAGGTTGGCGTCCAGCTGGTCGTCCCAGTCGAGGATGAAGTCGTCAGGCGACTCGGCCACGCCGTCCAGCGAGAGCAGGGTGTAGAGCACCACGGAGCGCATCGGGGTCCTTTCGTCGAGGTCACCCGGATGGACCACGAGGGCGACCGGAACTCATCGGGGGTCCACCGGATGCCGCCGCCGAGCCTTAGACGGTCGTCCCCGCTGCGCGAGAGGGGGCCGGATGCCGCCGGCGAGTCACGAACGGTCAGCCGTCCGCGCGGGAGGAGACCGGATGCCGCCGCCGAGCCACGAACGGTCGTCCGGTCCGCGCGAGAGGAGGCCGGATGCCGCCGGCGAGCCACGAACGGTCGTCCGGTCCGCGCGAGATGAGACCGGATGTCACCGCCGAGCCACGAACGGTCGTCCGGTCCGCGCGAGCTGCCACCGGATGTCACCGCCGAGCCACAAACGGTCATCCCGCCCGCGCGAGCTACCACCGGATGTCACCGCCAAGCCACGAACGGTCAGCCCGCCCGGGCCGCCTGCCAGCGCGCCGACCGCCCGGCGGAGCTAGAGCAGGTCGCGGACGCCGTCGCGCAGCGCGATCTCGGCGCTCCAGCCGAGCACCCGCTGGGCGGCCGAGGAGTCGGCGGTCACGTGGCGGACGTCGCCCAGCCGGTACTCGCCGGTGATCACCGGGTCGGGCCCGCCGACCGCGTCGGTGAGGGCACCGGCGAC
>JBMDXL010000887.1:0-3856 GCA_048594465.1 Microlunatus sp.
ACCACCCTTCGGTGTAGTTCTCGATCACCAGGTTGTTCAGCCACAGCCCGGGGGTCCGGAAGATCACCTCGGTCGGTCGGAACGAGGAGACCAGCAGCCAGAGCAGCGGGTAGATCATCACGACGCTGGCGGCGATCAGCAACGCGTGCTTGATCACCGACCGGGCCCGGGAGGCTCCGCTGACGGTGTTGGGCGGGGGGTCCGACGGCGGGCCGGCCACGGCGGCCGGCGCGGCCAGGGACTCTTGCAGATCAGTCATCGTAGAATACCCAATACTTCGAGAGGAAGAAGTTGACCGCGGTCAGCGCTCCCACGATGACCACCAGCAACCACGCCATCGCAGCGGCGTAGCCCATCTGGAACTGCCCGAAGCCACGCTGGTAGAGGTACAGCGTGTAGAACAGCGTTGAGTCCGCCGGTCCACCGGTCCCGGCCGAGACCACGAAGGCCGGGGTGAAGGACTGGAACGCCCCGATCAGCTGCAGCACCAGGTTGAAGAAGATGATCGGTGACAGCAGCGGCAGGGTGATCTTGGTGAACTTCGTCCAGGTCGTGGCCCCGTCGACCGACGCCGCTTCGTAGTACATGCCCGGGATCTGCCGCAGACCGGCCAGGAAGATCACCATCGGCGAGCCGAAGGTCCACACGTGCAGCAGGATGATCGTCCACAACGCGTAGCTCGGGTCGGAGATCCAGCCGATCTGGGCGTCGAAACCGAACAGCCGCAGGATCTGGTTGACCAGCCCGTCGGTGCCGAACATCTGGCGCCACAGCAAGGCGATGGCCACCGAGCTGCCGAGCATCGACGGCAGGTAGAACACCGAGCGGTAGATCGGCAGACCCCGCATGCCCTTGTCCAGGAGCAGCGCGATGGCCAGCGCGAAGATCAGCTGGAGCGGCACGCCGACGAAGACGTAGATGAAGGTGACCTTGAGCGAGTGGTGCAGCCGGTCGTCACCCAGCATCCGGACGTAGTTGTCGATGCCGATCCACTTCGGCGCCTGGATCAGGCTGTACTGCGTGAACGACAGGTAGAGGCTGGCGATCATCGGGCCGATGGTGATCAGGAACAGCCCGATGAACCACGGGATCAAGAACAGGTAGGCCGCCTTGTTGTCCCGGCTCGCCTCCTTGCGACGCTGTGCCTTCTCCTCCGGCGTCTTGGCCTTGTTGACCTTGAGTTGAGAGAGCTCAGATATGGCGCTCATGCATCAGCCCTGCATGTTCGACTTCATCTCGTCCATGAACTTCTGCGCCGCCTCGGCGGTGCTCTGCCGACCGAACAGGACCTCGGTCGCGAAACGCAGCATGACCTCGCCGATCTTGCCGCCGCCGGGCGGAGGGGCGATCGGGGTGTCGGCCAGCTCGGGCTGGATGTCGTTCAGGAAGGTCTGGACGGTCTGCTGGACCTTGGAGAGCTTGGGCTTGATGGCCGCCTGCATGTCACCGTTGGCCGGCATGCCCCGCTCGGCCAGCAGGATGTTCGCCGCGTCGGGCGAGTTGACCAGCCAGCTGATGAAGGCCACGGCGGCGTCGGGGTTCTTGGTCCGGGCCGAGGCCGACCACAGCATGGACGCCTTGTACCAGGCCTTGCGCTCGGCGGAGTTGCCGGCGATGGTCGGGTAGCGCAGCATCGACAGGTCCGTACCGGCCGCGGCGGTGATGGCCTCGAGCTGGTTGGAGTTGGACAGCGCCAGGGCGGCGGTGCCGACCACGATCGCGCTCTGGTCCAGCGACTTGGCCGCCTCCTCGGTGATCTGCGAGGGAGTGCCGATGGCGCCGGCCTTCTGGGCCTTGACCAGGTAGTCGAACCAGCCCTGGACGTCGGCGGTCTCGACCCCCATGCCGCTCTCGGTGAACAGCTGCTTGCCCTGCTGGCGGATCCAGGCCTGGAACAGGTTGTCGCTGACCAGGGACTGGAAGCCGAAGGTCAGCTTGGTCTTGTTGGCCACCTCGGCGGAGGTCTCGACCAGCGAGTCCCAGGTCCAGGTCTTGTCGTCGGGCAGGTCCACGCCCGCCTTCTCGAACACCTTCGGGTTGGCCAGGACGACGAGGCAGTTGATGCCGGCGTTGATGCCGTTCAGGGTGCCGTTGATCTTGCCGGAGTCGACGGTGCCCTCGATGAACTTGGAGGTGTCCACACCGGACAGGTCGAGCAGCGCACCGCGGTTGCCGTACTCGCTGATGTAGGCCATGTCCATCTGGATGATGTCGGGAGCGGTGTTGCCCGCGACCTGGGTGGCCAGGCGGTCCCAGTAGCTCGCCCACTCACCCGGCTGGGGGGAGATCTTCACACCGGGGTTGGCCTTGGTGTAGGCGTCGATCGCGGTGGTGGTGTTCTTGTTGCGGACGTCGTTGCCCCACCAGGTGAAGTTCAGCTCGGCCGAGGACGCGTCGCCCCCGCCCCCACCGCTGTTGCCGGAGCCGGGCGCACAACCCACCAGCCCCATCGTGGTTGCTGCGGCGGCCAGGCCCCCGAGCAGGAACTGCCTGCGGTTCACGCCCATTGTCTCTCCCTCATCATTGCGGTGGAAAACGGTTTCTCGTGAAGATACGAGTACCGCAGATCGGGTGTCAATCCACTTGCCAGCAATTGCCGAGCCCTTGCCCGCCGCCGATCTGGACTGCTACCCGTGGCCCCGGAGGCCTCGTGAGACGAGACTCTAGGCGAACGAAAGCGATTGCGCAAGCGTTTCCGTTGCCTGATCCGTCGAGCCGGTGACCGCCTCGGAATCGGTTTCTCGGATCGTCTCCCCACGCCCGGTCCACGACTCTGTACCGTTGCAGGCGACCGGAGGGAGGTGCGATGGGCAGAGTCACGGTGAAGACGATCGCCGAGGCGGTCGGGGTGTCCCCGTCCACGGTCTCCAACGCCTACAACCGGCCCGATCAGCTGTCGGCCGAGCTGCGGGAGAAGATCCTCGCCGTCGCGGCCGACCTCGGTTACGCAGGCCCCGACGCGGCGGCGCGGATGCTGCGCAGCGGTCGCGCGGAGGCCGTGGGCGTGTTGCTCACCGAGCGCCTCTCGTACGCGTTCTCCGACCCGTACGCCATCGGCTTCCTGACCGCCCTGACCGAGGTCCTGGAGCAGTCCCAGACGTCGTTGGTGCTGATGCCGATCGGCTACGAGGCCCAGCTGGAGACCGGCACGCCCGACGTGACGGCCGTCCGGCAGGCCAACATCGACGCCATGACGATGCTCTGCATCGGCAACCTCCACCCGGCGAGGCAGCTGGCCAAGGCGCGTGGCATCCGGCTGGTGGGCACCGACATCGATCCCGACCCGGACTCGACCTGGGTGGCCATCGACGACGTGGAGGCGGGCGCGACGCTCGGCCGGCACCTGGCCGAGCTCGGACACACCCGGGTCGGGGTGATCGCGGACACCGGCTACCCGGCGGGCACCGTCACCACGGGGCTGACCATCGGCGACATCACCTGCACCGACTGCCGGGCCCGGCTGCAGGGACTGAGTGGTGTCCTGGCGGAGCTGGTGATCGTGTCCGGCGGCCACAACACGCCGCTGTCGGGGTCAGCGGCCGGCGCCGCTCTGCTCGACCTGCCGGACCGCCCGACGGCGATCGTCGGGCTCAGCGACGTGGTGGCCCTGGGTGTGCTGGAGGCGATGCGCGAACGCGGGCTGGAAGCGCCGCGCGACGTCTCGGTGTCCGGGTTCGACGACATCGACGCCGCCGCCGCAGCCGGCTTGACCACGGTCCGGCAGCCGATCCTGGAGAAGGGGCGCCGGGTCGGCGAGCTGCTGCTGGACGCCGAGCGGGAGCCCCGCCAGGTGCTGCTGCCGATCGAGCTCGTGGTGCGGGACAGCACCGGGACCCCACGAACGGGCTCGACAGAG
>JBMDXL010000888.1:0-1783 GCA_048594465.1 Microlunatus sp.
CGGCGGTGCGCGACTTCTCGAGCAGTGTCGGGTAGACGGCCTTGGACACCCGCGCGGTGTCGACGGTCTCCATGGCCCGCCCGAACGCGGACGAGACCTGCAGCAGGTTGGCCATCCGCTTGACGTCGGCGGTCTGATTGGTGCCGGCCCCGTGCATCAGACCCGGATTGAAGAAGACGGCGTCGCCCTTCTCCAGATCCTGCTGCACGTAGTTCTGGCGGAAGTAGTCCTGGAACTCGGGCAGCGAGAACGCGAGGTAACCGGGCAGGTACTTGTGCGAGTGGGGCAGGTAGAGCGTCGGTCCGGTCTCGACCGGCATGTCGCAGTGCGCCACCGCGCCCTGCAGGGTCAGCACCGGGGACAGACGGTGCACGTGGGCCGGGAACGCGGCCGCGGTCTCCAGCGGCATGAAGCCCAGGTGGTAGTCGCGGTGGGGGACCTGCGCCTGCCCGCCCGGGTTGACGATGTTGAGAGCCGCGGTCATCTGGTAGTTCGGGCCGAGCCAGGCGCCGGAGGCCAGGGCGACGTAGTCGTTGGCGAAGTACTCGGCGAACAGGGCCGGGTCGCTGACGGCGAGCTTCTCCAGGGCGTTCCAGACCCGGTCGTTCGCGCCGGGCTTGGCGAAGTGGTCGCCGGCGGCGAAGCCGGCCTTCTTCTCCTCGGCCAGCAGGTCGAAGAACGCCGCGGTGGCCCGGTCGATGAGGTCGGGATCGAAAGCCCGCTTGAACACCACGATGCCGGGCCCGTCCGACAGCGCACGGGCGATCTCGGCCTGCACGTCCCGCCGCTCGGCCTCGGTATCGAGGTACGACCGCAGACGGTCGGAGTAGAGCAGCACGCCCTTGTTGACGCCGTCGGCGTACGGGTAGTCGGCGATGTCCGTGCCGGCTTCGATCAGGGCGGTGAAGTCCTCCAGGCGGCAGTCGTCCTGGGACAGGAACACCTGACGGGTGGCGGCGGGCGAGTGAGCGACGGTGGTCATGCGCCCAGCGTAGGAGGCGGTGCGAACACCGAGAAGCCTCAGCGAGACGTCAAAATGACCTCATCACCGGCGATTCCCACCACCGTGGGCTGGCCGACCGTGAGCCCCGGCTGCCACGCTGACCGCCATGAGCGACGAATCGCAGCGCCACATCGGCATCGTGCTCTTCGCGGGCGTCGAGGAACTGGACGCCGTCGGGCCCTGGGAAGTGCTGGCCT
The DNA here is from genome assembly GCA_048594465.1 of Microlunatus sp. Classification (GTDB taxonomy): domain Bacteria; phylum Actinomycetota; class Actinomycetes; order Propionibacteriales; family Propionibacteriaceae; genus Microlunatus. Next base: position 1,201 of record JBMDXL010000888.1, read on the forward strand.
TCTGGACGCGCACCCATCCCGAGGACGGATACGCCGTCACCGGCCTGTCCCGCGACGGTGGCGTGGTCGAGTGCGCGAAGGGCCTGTCGATCCTGGCTCAGCACTCCTTCGCCGACGCCCCGCCGCTGGAGGTGCTGATCCACCCGGGTGGCCGTGGCACCCGCCCGCAGGTCGACGACCCCGGGCACCTGGACTGGGTGCGGCGTCAGCGCGCGGCGGTGCCGTTGATGGCCAGCGTGTGCACCGGGTCTCTGGTTTACGCCGCCGCCGGGTTGCTGGCCGGCCGACCGGCCACCACCCACTGGAGCACGCTGGACCGGCTGGCCGAACTCGACCCGACGATCGAGGTCCGTCCGGACGACCGTTTCGTCGACGACGGCGACGTCATCACGTCGGCGGGCGTGTCGGCGGGGATCGACATGGCCCTGCACCTGGTCGCCCGACTGGCCGGACCGGAGCGGGCCCGAGAGGTGCGCCGCGGCATCCAGTACGACCCGCAGCCGCCGGTCTGACCGGACCTCACCCCGGGTGGGTCGGTAAAGAATGCCGCTGTCAGCGAGCTGAGGCGGCATTCTTTACCGAC
>JBMDXL010000889.1:0-2308 GCA_048594465.1 Microlunatus sp.
CGCCCAGCCTCCCGAAGATCCTCCGGTTCCACCACCTCAGCCGTCGGTCCGCCGACCACGAGCATCATCCCCACCCGCAGCCGCACCGGCGGCAAGAGATGCACCCGCAGCTCAGCCACCTCCGGGCTGTCGGTGATCAGCTCCACCCGTTCGGCGTACTTGTCCACCGCCCAACGCGAATCGTGCGGCACCCGCAGCGTCACAACGGTCTCCGTCCGATGCCGAGTGATCATGGACGGCAGGTCCGCGGGCGGCTCGAAGACCTTGGGCAGCACCTCCAGGTGGCGGACGTTGCTGAGCAGGTAGGTGCGCAGCTGACTCCGCTCGTCGCCGGGTGCGGCGTCGAGCTCCCAGCCCCGCCGGGTCCGGATCAGCCAGTAGGGCTGGACCGTCTTCTCCTCGATCACCGGCGACCAGAACCGCGCGTACTTCAGCCGCACAAGCCGCCGGCCCCTGATCGCGTCCTGGAGGTCGGCCAGCTGCTGCAGCGGCTCGTCCGGGACGACGTGCAGACCGGGCAGCAGCGCCTCCCGCAGCTTGGTCACCGCCGAGACCAGCACCTCGTCGTCGGGCTCGAGCTCGATGGCGTCGGTGGCGATCCGGTAGAACCGGGCGAGATCGGGCAGCGACGTGTGGGCCACCCCGAGCTCCTGACCGGGGTCGGCTGCGACCAGCCGGACCTTCGGCGCCCGGAGCGCGTCACCGTCGTCGTCCGCCTCGCCGCCGAAGAAGTCCAGCACCTCCGGACGGGAGACCAGATCGGGGAGGTAGTCGGCCAGATCCGTGAGGTGGTAGGCCCGCAGGGTCTCCCGGACCTCCGGTTCGCGGCGGCCGACCTCGGCGGCCAACGCGGTGAACGTCATACCGCGCGGGTGGTAGTAGAGGGTCTGCAGCAGCACCGGCAGACCCGCCACCCGGTCACCGAAGACGGCCATGATCACCGCCCGCACTCGCGCCGCCCGCACTCCCGCCGCCCGTACCTGCGCCGCCGGCCACGGCCCGGAGGTTGCCGACGATGTCGGCCACCGCCCCGGGCGGTCCGAGCACCCGGGCCCGCAGCCCCAAGGCGTAGAGCCGGGCCCGGCAGACGGCGCGGTTCGTCACCCGTACGGCCACGACCATCTCCTCGGGCCCGTGCTCCACCACCTCCGCCCCGGGCAGCTGGTAGAGCACGTCGTCCAGGAAGGCCGGCACCACGCCGAGGGTCACCACCACCGGCTCGTCCGACGGCCACTGCAACGGATCCAACCGCCCCGCGGGCTCTGGCAGCCGGCTGGCCGTCCCCGGATCGCCCACCTCGAGGTCCCCCATCCAGGCGGTGACGAACTCCTTGGTCTGCCCGTCAGCCTGCTCCCTGGCGTCGAGCACCCAGCCGGACGGCGTGGCGAACAGCGCGTCCGGGTGGACCGAGCGCCGTGTGCCGCGGTAGGTGAACGAGGTCAAGCACCCGTCGGTCACGGCGTGCTGCAGCTCACCGAGGAACGGCGGCGGTTCGGAGCGGTCCCCCGCCGCGTACGCGAGAACCTGCCGCAGGGCCGCGCGCTCACCAGGGGTGAGGAGCACGGCCAGCCGGTTGTCCCGGACCCTCAGCACGTAGCGCGCGTCGCTGCCCTTCGGCGCGATGTTCTCGATCTGCCAGCCACCCCGCCGCAGGATGGCCAGGTCCCGGCGCAGCTGCGCCCGGGACGCGTCGGTGTCCTCAACCAGGTCGGCCATCCGCAGCAACCGAGAGATCGGCACGCCCCAGCGGTCCCCCTCGGTCAGGCAGATCAGGATCCGGATCAGTCGCTCCATCGGGGCGACCTGGTCGCGCCCGACGGTCCCCGCCATGGTTCAGCCTCCCTCGTCGCGTTGGGGGTCACCGTCCGCCCGCCCCACCTTCGGTCAGCGCCCGGACCAATTGTGTTCGCCCCCTTGGGCACCGTTGGACTCAGGGTGCGGAGAGTTCGGTCCCGCGCCCCGATCGGGCTGCGGTCGGCATGCGTCAGGCTGTCCGGCCGCAGCTCGATCCCACCCCGCGCCGATGCCGGCGCCACCGTGTCCGTCGAGGAGCACCCGTCATGATCACGCCCGTCCACGCAGCCGAGCACTCCATCGGCGTCGAGGGCGGGGGGCGCGTCGATCCGGGTGTGCTCGCGGCAGTGGTCCGACGCAGGTCCCTGGCCTTCCGCAGTCGCCTCGCCCCCGAGGTGCTGGCGGCCGGGACCCTGCGTCGCCACGCTCTCGCTTTGCCCGACGAGCTCGCGCACGGCGACCTCGAACGGTGGGTGGCCCGGACCATGCGCGAGATCGTGGCCACGGAGGACCG